>JALSNH010000192.1 GCA_026987085.1 Aquificota bacterium
GTAAAATCTAGGTTAGCTCCAAATTGAACTATAGGGTTGAGTTGTCCGCTGAAGTATACCCTTGCGTTTTGGATAGTAAAATCTATAGCATTGTCTTGTCCGTTATTTGCTGCATCTTCCAAAGATTGGCCATAAACTTGGAGTTTGAGACCGAAGTTAGCAAAAGTTTGGTCGCTTATTTTTAACAAAGCTGCATTTGCACTTAAAGCTGTTCCGGTGAGAGCAGCGAGAGCCAACAATCCCTTCTTCATTCTTAAACCTCCTAGAAGTTTTGTTAACTTCTTGTAAATTGAGAATTATAGGTTGAGAGTAAAAAGCGTCAATGTTTTGCAAAATTGCAAAAAAGATTGTAAACAACTTTTAAAAGTGAAAAAACTCGCTCCCTCTATTAATTGCTGTCTTTCCCTGAATTTACCCGATATTAGGGGTTGTAGTTAAAAGGTTTTTAAATTAACCATGTATGGGAAATATTTTTTCAAATCAAACAAAGTTCATGTTTGCATTGCTACTTTTTATGGTTGCCTTTTTTATTTGGGGCTTAAAATCTACAGCGGTAATTTCTCAAAAAAAGTTGGCTTCCATTTTTGCTACAGGTATTAAAGATGTTATAGAATTTGGGGATAAACTTTTCCCTCCTAACGTTAAGGAGTATTCCCTTCAGTTGCAAACGTTAGGTAATAACGACACAATTACCGTAAATAGGAAAGAACACAAAGTTTACTCCTCAAAAAATTTCACCTACACCTACAAAGGTCGGGTTATCAAATGCTATGTTTCCTACGATGGGAGCAACTATTACACAATTACCTGCGAAGTTCAATAAAAGTTTTTAAGCTTTCCTTTTAATGCTTGCAAAAAGAATAATTCCCTGTTTGGATGTGGATAAAGGCAGGGTTGTAAAGGGTGTCCGCTTTAAAGAGCTTAAGGATGCGGGAGACCCTGTCGAGGTAGCAAAAGCCTACGAGGAGCAGGGAGCCGACGAACTGGTTTTTTTAGATATTACCGCCTCCGCTGAAGAGAGAAAAACTATGATTGAGGTGGTTAAGAAGGTTGCTGAAACGGTATTTATGCCTTTTACGGTAGGTGGTGGTGTGAGAAGTTTAGAAGATATAAGAAAGCTTCTTGAAGCCGGAGCCGATAAGGTTTCTATAAATACGGCAGCTGTTAGAAATCCTAGTTTGGTTTATGAGGGGGCAAAAAGATTTGGAAGTCAGTGCATCGTAGTTGCTATAGATGCTAAAAGGAAAGAAAAAGGCAAAGGTTGGGAGGTCTATACCCACGGCGGGAGAAAGGCAACCGGTTTAGATGTTATCGAATGGGCAAAAAGGGTGGAAGAACTGGGTGCTGGAGAAATTTTGCTCACATCGATGGATAAAGATGGGACAAAAAGTGGATACGATATAGAGCTAACCCGTGCAGTTGCAGAAAGCGTCAACATTCCGGTAATTGCCAGTGGCGGAGCCGGTAAGAAGGAGCACTTTTACGAAGCTTTTGTAGAAGGTAAAGCCGACGCCTGCCTTGCTGCTTCCCTCTTTCATTTTAAGGAGTTAACTGTTCCAGAACTTAAAAGCTACTTAAAAGAAAGGGGTATCCATATTAGACCCGTTTAGTTTCTTTTTGTTTTTATTTCCTTTATAGGTTTGGGGTTGTTAAACTCCACTTAAAGTGGGAAAGATTGCCATTTTACTCAGCGGTGGGGTTGACAGTTCGGTTGTAGCCTATTTAGTAAAAAGGAAGTATAAGACCGATATAGTGGCTTTTACCCTTCTTCTTTACAACAACTGGGATGATATAGAGAGTGCTAAGAAAGTTGCCGATTATCTAAAAATCCCTCATGAGGTTTTGGATTTGAGAAAACCTTTTAAGGAGAGGGTCTTTAATTATTTTCTCAATAGTTATAAAAGGGGGGAAACTCCCAATCCTTGTGCGATTTGTAATCAGGAAATAAAACTAGGTTTGGCAACCGAGATATTGGTTTCCCAAGGATTTGAAAAAATCTTTACAGGCCACTATGTAAGGAAAGAAAGTGTTGACTACTTTACGGTTTTGAAAAGGGGAAAAGACTTGAAAAAGGATCAAAGTTATTTTTTGGCTCTTTTAAAACCTAAATACTTACAGTTTTTAGAGTTTCCTTTAGGAGTTTTCACAAAGGAGGAAGTTAGAAAGATTGCAGTGGAAGCAGGTTTGCCTACCAGAAACCGAAAGGAAAGTCAGGATATTTGTTTTTTGGAGGGGAAAAAACTTAAAGAATTTTTAAAAAGTTATATCCCGCCGAAGGCGGGCAAATTTATTTACAAGGGAATAGAGATAGGTACCCATGAAGGGTATTATAGTTTCACGGTGGGTCAGCGTCGGGGTTTAGGGGTAAGGGTTGGAAAACCTGTTTATGTAAAGGAGATTATAGCCGATAAAAATTTGGTTGTTCTTGGAGATAAGGAGGAACTTCTTACCAATGAAGTTGTTTTAAAGAAACTAAACTTCTTTGTGGACAAAGATATTTTAAACAAATATCCTTTGTGGGGGCAAATCAGGTATAGAACGCCGGCCGTTGAAGTGGAAGATTTTCTGTTTACCTCTAAAGGTTTGAGGTTAAGATTTAAAAACCCTTTTGTAGGAGTGGCTAGAGGTCAAATTGGAGCTCTTTACTGGAATAACGAGACTCTTGTTGCGGGTGGTATTGTTTGTTAATATTTTAAAAATTCGGCCGGAGGGGTGGCCGAGCGGACGAAGGCGGGGGACTCGAAATCCCTTGAGCGGGTGCACGCCCGCTCCGCGGGTTCGAATCCCGCCCCCTCCGCCATTAAAGGGATTTTTTCTTTTCTTCAACTTCCCAAAGGTATTTGTTCATGATCTCTTTTCTGGAAAGGCAAAGGCAGGGGTCTCTAAAAGGGACAGCCTTAGGAGATATTTCCAATTTCTTTTCTTCTTTGGGAGAAAGGGGATATAGCCGGCTACCTTCCAAAGGTTTAGCCGATATAGTTGCTGCCGTTCCCGGTGAACGTCTGCCTACCGGTTCGGTATTGAAGATTTTAAAGCCCAACTCTTTAAGGGCTCTTCTAACCGGCAGGGCAATAGAGTAGGTTGTTAACCATCCATCATTCTCTAACAACCTCTTTAGTTCAGCGAAGAATTCCAAAGTCCAAAGTTCTGGATTCTTTCTAGGAGAAAAAGCGTCGTGATATATAGCATCGAAGTTTTCGTCTAAAGCTTTTACTCTTTTTCGGGCATCTCCCAAAAGTATTTCCAACCTTACAGAGGAGATTTTTATAACCGTTTGTCCTTTTAAAAGTTGCCTTTTTAATTCCTCATAGAATTCCCTGTAAGGGTCGGGAAGGGTTATTTTGCCTATTAAAGGATTTATTTCTTTTTCAAAAGCCAGATAATGTATTTCAATGTTGGGAAACGTCTTTAATAGATGAATTGCGCTAACTGTGAAGTTATAGCCGAGGCCAAAACCAACTTCCAATATTTTGACTTTTTTCTTAGCCTTAAAAAGCAAATGGGAGGGAATTAAAAACTTCTTCAGGCTTTCTTCCAAAGCGCCGGCAGAAATGCTATGATAACTCTCTCCAAATTCGGTGCTCCAAATGGTAAAAGATCCGTCGGCAGTTCTAACTATTTTGTCTTCCATTGTAGAAATTGAAACTCTTACTTTACAAGGTTTATAAAATTAAATCCTTTCCTTTAAAAGCTTTAACATTTCCTTAACGGCTTTCTCAAAACCAAGTAAGACAGCATTTGCAACTATTGAATGTCCGATATTGAGTTCCTCTATCTCTTCTATTTGGGTAATAGGTTTTACATTGTGATAGGTAAGACCGTGGCCGGCGTAGACTCTAAGGCCGAGAGACTTGGCAAATTTGGCGGCTAAACGGAGTTTTGAAAGTTCCTCCTCAACCTTTTTCCAATTAAAAGAATTCCAAGCTTCGGCATAAGGGCCAGTATGGAGCTCTATAGCATCTGCCCCTACCTCTACGGAAGCCTTTATCTGATTGAGGTCTGCATCTATAAATAGTGAAACTTCTATTCCCGCTTCCTTAATAGGTTTTAGATAACCTTTCAGAAATCCTTTAAGGGAAACTACATCTAGTCCTCCTTCGGTGGTAATTTCTTCTCTCTTTTCAGGAACAAGAGTTATTCTGTTTGGTCTGTAGGAGAGGGCTATATTTTTCATTTCCTCCGTAGGTGCCATTTCAAGATTTACCGGAATATGTACCGTTTCTATAATCCTCTTTAGATCGTTTTCATTGACATGTCTTCTATCCTCCCTTACATGGAGGGTTATCTGGTCCGCCCCAGCCATTTGGGCTAAAATGGCAGCGTAAACAGGGTCAGGTTCAAAAGTTCTCCGAGCATTCCTAACGGTGGCAACGTGGTCAATATTTACTCCTAGCCGCATAAAAAATAGAAAATAGTCTTTTGCTATTTCAATATGTTAAAGCTTTTAAAAAAGTAAGCATTTCAAGACCAAAATTGAATGTTTATGAAAATTATCGTGGCCCCCCACGCGGGGTTTTGCTTCGGAGTGGAGAGGGCGATAGAGCTCGCCGAAGAGTCGGCTAAGTATACCAAAGAGGGAAAAAAAGTTTTTACCTACGGTCCTTTAATTCACAACCCACAGGAGATAGGTCGGCTTAAGACTTTGGGCATTAACGTTTTGGAAAATGAAAGTCAGCTCGATAGGGATACGGTCTTAATTTTACGTTCCCACGGCATACCTCCCCAAAAGGAGAGGGAGCTAAAAAACAAAGGTGTCCAAATTGTAGATGCAACTTGCCCCTACGTTAAGGCGGTCCACGAAGCGGTAGTTAAGTTGGTGAATGAGGGCTACTTTATCGTACTGGTTGGCGAGAAGAACCACCCGGAGGTGCTCGGAACTTGGGGTTATCTTCAGGACGCTAAAGGCGAGGGGATAATTGTTGAAACCTTGGAGGACTTAAAACCGGCTTTGAACAAAACCAAGGTAGGTGTGATAGCCCAGACCACCCAAAATGAGCAGTTTTTCAAAGAGGTGGTAGGCGAACTGGCCCTCTGGGTTCAGGAATTGAAAGTTATAAACACAATTTGCAATGCCACTTCCGTAAGGCAGGAGGAGGTTAGGGAGCTTGCTCCCAAAGTTGATATAATGCTGATAATCGGTGGTAAAAATAGTGGAAATACCACCCGTCTTTATAAAATAGCCAAATCGCTCAATCCTAACAGCTACCATATAGAAACTGCGGATGAACTAAAAGAGGAATGGTTTCAAAACGCCTCCACCGTAGGGGTTTCCGCCGGTGCCTCGACCCCAAAATGGATTATAGAAAGTGTCCTCAAAAGGTTGGAAGAGATAGCCAAAACCTTAAAAGTTTGATAAATATCATCTTTCCTAAGGCCGTTTTTTTTGTATATTAAAACCTTTGGACGGCGGTTCCTTAGGGCGGGAGCCGGCAAGCCTGCGCTGAAGGCGGGTAGCTCAGTTGGGAGAGCGCTGGCCTTACAAGCCGGAGGTCACGGGTTCGAGTCCCGTCCCGCCTACCATTATATGACGGGAGGTTGGAGCGGTAGTTCAGCCCGGTCAGAACGCCGGCCTGTCAAGCCGGAGGTCGCGGGTTCAAATCCCGTCCGCTCCGCCTCCATTTCTATCCACCCAAAGCAACCATCTTGCTATTTTCCGCAAACCAACCAAAACCGTTTTTGGTAATAAAAGCGTTGGTTTCTGTTTTGAGTTCCAAAAGCTTACCTACCACCGAGCGGAGTTTATTTTCATCGTCCAAATAGGGTTTTAAATCGAAACTCTCCTCCAAACGGAGGCAAAAATGTATCTTTCCGTCCGAGGTGAGGCGAAATTTTGAACAACCCTCACAAAAGGGTTCGGTAATTGCCTTTATAAAACCGACCTTTAGCTTCAAGGCAGGGAGATAAAAATCTTTGGAGGCACCGCTTCCGCTCCTATCGAGGGGCTCGAGCTTACCGTAATTTTCTTCTATGTAGTTTTTGACCCAATCGAGTGGTAAAAACCTATCCTCACTGTAAAAAGGTAGCTTTCCTATGGGCATAAGCTCTATAAATCTCAAATGAAATCCGCCTTCGGCGGCAAAGTTTAATAAATCGTCTATCTCCTCTTCGGTAAATCCCTTTATGGCAACGGTATTTAGCTTAATGCTTTTAAAGCCTACCTTTTTGGCCTCAGCTATACCTTCCAAAACCCTATTTAAATCGCCTCCGCCGGTGATGTAGCGAAACTTATCCTCCTTTAAACTATCGAGGGAGATATTTAACCTCTTAACACCCGCCTCTTTTAAAGGTTTTGCCAAACCTTTTAAAAAGAACCCGTTTGTGGTTAGAGCAATTTCTACACCGTAAAGGGAAATCCTTTTAACAATCTCCACTATATCGGGTCTTAAAAGGGGTTCTCCCCCCGTTAGGCGGACCGTTTTTAAACCGTATTGGGAAAATACCTTTACCACCCTCTCTATGTGGTCGGCGGTTATTTCAAAACCTTTGGGGGTGGAAAATTTCTCGCTCCTGCAATAGGGACATACGAAGTTGCACCTATCGGTGAGCGATATTCGGAGGTATTTAATCTCTTTTACGGGGGGAGTATATGTCCGTTTTGACATAATTAGGAGTTTAACAAAAATTTTCTCGTAAACTAGATAACTTTCGACAGTTAAACCGCGGGGGTTCCAAATGTCAAAAAAACTCCTTATTCTGCTTATTCCCTTATCACTCTCGCAAGCTTATGAAATTAATAAGAAACTGTCATTAGATGTTTCTATTACAGGAGTTTACCAATACGCCGATTTTTCAAAAAATGCTAAAGGAGACACCGGTAAAGGTTCTGTAGCTACCGATATAGGTTTAAATTTTCATCCAACAGAAACCGATGAGTTTCAACTAACCCTATCTTTTGCGGCAGGAAACGGTTTAAAGAAAACCTTTGAAGGTAAAGGTTTCGCTCTGATGCCTAACGCTGACGATTTGGAAGATGATTTGAAAAACATTAACGGTAGAAACAGAGACTACCTACTCGAGGCTTGGTATAAACATTCCTTTACTCTAAACGGATGGAATATCTCTCCCACAGTTGGAATAATAGATGGAACCGTCTATATCGACGATAACGCTTACGCTAACGACGAGTTAACCCAATTTATGAACGATGCTTTTGTAAATAACCCTATTGCGGAAATTCCTTCTTACGACCTCGGTGCGGTTTTGGAAGTCGAAAAAAATATTTTCACTTTTAAGGGACTTGTAATAAATACGAAAAACGACCAAGGTAAGGATTACGATTACTACGCCCTTCAAATGGGTGTAAGCTATCAAAACCTTACGGGAAGGGTTTATTACTATTTCACCTCGAAAGATTTTGAAAATTACAAGGGCAACCTCGATAGGAAAGAAGGAATAGGTTTTTCCGGAGACTATACTTGGAATGAAAAGCTCGGCACCTTTTTAAGGTTCGGATTTAACACAAATACAAAAACAGGTGATTTTAAAAGTTTTTACAGCGGAGGTATTGTTATATTTGGCAAACTTTGGAAACATCCAAATGACAATGTAGGCTTGGCGTTGGGATATCTCGATGGAAATAAAAAGGTTAGCGGTATAAAAAATATAAAGGTAGCCGAAACTTACTACCAATTACAGGTAAACAGATATGCCACACTAACTTTCGATGTTCAGTATCAGTACCAAACCGATGAAAGGGAAAGTTTAAAAGCCCTAACCTACGGCGTTAGATTGAACACCACCTTTTAAATAGTTCTCGAAAATCTTCTTTCCTTCCTCCGTTTGGTATAGGTATCAAAAACCATACAGATGTTCCGAATTAAAAGCCTACCCAAGGGTGTTATTTCTATTCTTTCCTTTGAAAGTTTTAAAAGACCATCTTCCTCCATAGGTTTTAGTTCCTCAAGTTCCCTCTCAAAGTGAAGGTCGAAATCTATACCGAACTTGGTTTCTATTGCCTTTTTATCGAGCCTAAAGTTGCAAATAAGTTCGGTAATAACTTCCCTCCTAAGGAGGTCCTCGTCGTTTAATTCTATACCTCTGTAGGTAGGTAAAGCACCGCTATCTATAGCTTCGTAGTAGGGTCTAACAGTTTTGTAGTTTTGCCCGTAGTAGCGTTCGAGCATCGAGATGGAACTCATTCCGATACCTATAAGGTCGACCCCCTTTTTGGTTGTATAACCTTGGAAATTCCTCCAAAGTTCTCCCTTTTTCTGCGCTTTTACCAGTTCATCGTCGGGTTTTGCAAAGTGGTCCATTCCGATGTAGATGTAGCCGGCCTTAGTAAACTCCTCTATAGCTATTTGGAGCATTTCCAACTTTTGCTCCGGCTTAGGTAAAGTGGAAGGGTCTATCCTCCTTTGAAGAGGCTTGAGCCAAGGGACATAGGCAAAGTTGTAAACCGCCACCCTATCGGGATTTAGAGCTATCGTTTTCTTTACCGTATCTCTAAAACTTTCGGGAGTTTGATAGGGAAGACCGTAAATTAG
>JALSNH010000193.1 GCA_026987085.1 Aquificota bacterium
AGCTTATAGCATTGTAGACACCGGCTTTATGAATGGCGTAGTCGGTGTCTCCACCTCCCGCTATTGTTAATGCAGGGCTTTCCGCTACAAGACGGGCTATTCCAAAGGTTCCCTCCTTAAAGCGGTCTAGTTCAAAAACTCCCATAGGTCCGTTCCAAATAATCGTTTGGGCGTCGGATAAAATTTCCTCCGCGAGCTTTAAAGAAGCGGGACCGATATCGAGACCCATCCATCCATCGGGAATTTCCTGCCAAGCAACCAACTTGGTGGGGGTATTGTCGGAAACTTCCCTACCTATAAGGAAATCAACCGGTAGGTAGAGCTTCACATCGAGTTTTTTGGCAATATCGAGAATATCGGCTGCGGTTTCAAGGAGCTCATCCTCAACGAGGGAGCTCCCAACCGGATACCCCATAGCCTTTAGGAAGGTAAAGGCCATAGCACCGCCGATGAAAATCTTATCTACCCTCTTTAAAAGGTTTTTGATAACCGCCAATTTTGAAGAAACTTTAGCTCCGCCGAGGATTGCTACCACCGGCCTTTGGGGATTTACAAGAGCTTTGGTAAAGTATGTTATCTCCTTTTCGAGTAGAAAACCCATAACGGCGGGTTTTAATATTTGGGGAACTACGTAGGTTGAAGCGTGCTTTCTGTGGCAGGTTCCAAAAGCGTCTCCTACATAGAAATCTCCCAACTTTGCCAGCTGTTTGGCAAATTCTATATCACCTTTTGTTTCCCCTTTATGGAAACGGAGGTTTTCCAGCAGAACAACTTCACCCGGTTTGGCCGAAAATACTACTTCCTCCGCCTCTTTCCCGACGCAGTCGGGGGCAAATTTTACCTCCTGTCCTATCAAACGGGACAGCCTTTTTGCGACAGGTTTTAAAGAGTAGCGCTCGTCCCGCTCTTTTGGCCTACCGAGGTGGGACATCAAAACTACGGTGGCACCTTGATCGAGAAGGTATTCAATAGTCGGTATTGCCGCCCTTATCCTTAGGTCGTCAACTATATTACCTTGTTCATCTATAGGAACATTAAAGTCAACCCTTACAAGGGCTCTTTTACCCCTTACATCAACATCTCTAAGGGTCTTTTTGGTGAGCATACCTGCTAAATTCTATTTGACATTTTTGGAATACTTCCACCGGCGCGTCTATAAATATACCCTAGTAAGGTTCGAAGCATAGATTCCGACCTTTTTGAGGTTAGATTTTAGACCTATGTCTGCGGTAGTTAGAGAACCGGCCGTTGCAGGAACATTTTACCCGGCCGACAGGGAGGAATTAATAACTCTTATTAAATACCTTTGCGGGGAGCCTTACACAGGTGAAAAGATAAAAGCAAAGGCGGTACTGGTTCCCCATGCGGGATATATTTACAGTGGAAAAACCGCATGCGAGGTTTATAAAAGAATAGAGATTCCCGAACATGTTGTTATCTTAGGACCCAACCATACCGGTATGGGTGCCCCGGTTTCCGTTTACAGTGGAGATGCTTGGGAAACTCCTCTTGGTGTGGTTGAGATAGATAAGGAGATACGGGATAAGTTGCTCCAATTTTACGGTTTTACTCCCGATGAGGAAGCCCACCGATTTGAACACTCTTTGGAAGTTCAACTTCCGTTCCTACAACTTTTTGCGGATAGGGAATTTAAAATCACTCCGATTGTTTTGAGCCTTTTAAGGTATGAAGATGCTATCTATGTAGCCAAACAGATGGCAAAGGTTCTGAAAGATTATGCAGATGATGTTTTAGTAGTTATAAGCTCCGATATGTCCCACTACATTCCTGCCGATAGGGCTAAAGAGCTCGACAGTTTGGCTATAGAGTGTATGGAAAGGTTGGATACGGCCTGTCTCTATGAAAGAGTTTTTAAATACAACATTTCAATGTGCGGGATTATCCCGGCGGTTGTAGGTATAGAGGTAGCAAAAGCTCTCGGTGCTTCCAAAGGT
>JALSNH010000194.1 GCA_026987085.1 Aquificota bacterium
GTTTTTAGCTTTTTAATACCTTCCAACAAAAGGTTCTATTTCACAATATTAACACCACTATGGATATGGAAAAAATTCTCAACCAACTCGTTCCTATAGTGGTAGAACAAACCCCAAGGGGTGAAAGGGCTTACGATATCTTTTCCCGCCTTTTGCAGGATAGGATTATTATTCTAGGAACCCCTATAGATGACCATGTTGCCAACTTGATAGTTGCCCAGCTTCTGTTTCTCGAGTCCCAAGACCCCGATAAAGATATCTACCTCTATATAAACTCCCCCGGAGGGGTGGTTACGGCGGGATTGGCCATTTACGACACTATGCAGTATATAAAACCGGACGTCGTAACCATCTGTATGGGACAGGCGGCATCGATGGCTGCTGTCCTTCTCGCAGGAGGAGCTAAAGGCAAACGCTATTCATTACCCCACTCGAGAATAATGATTCATCAACCTTTGGGCGGTGTTCAAGGGCAGGCTACCGATATTATCATCCATGCGGAAGAGATTATGAGGATTAAAAAGATGCTTATCGACATTATGAGCAAACATACAGGCCAGCCGGTGGAAAAACTGGAGCAGGATATGGAAAGAGATAAATTTATGTCTCCGGAAGAAGCCCTCGAATACGGTATTATTGACAAAATAATTACTACAAGAGGAGGGAAAAAGTAATTAAGAAGCCTTTTCTAAGAGAACCTTTTTTATCTTTCTTTCATCTGCCTCCACAATGCGGAAGTTAAAACCATTCCATTTAAAGGTTTCCCCCTTTTTGGGTAACCTACCGAGGTGGTATTGAATAAAGCCTCCTAAAGTGGAATAAATACCTTTTGGAATATCGAGGTTAAAAAGTTTATTGAGTTCGCTCACCTCTATATTGGCACTCAAAAGCCACCGGTTGGAACCTATTTGTTTGATTTCCTCCTCTTCCTTTTTTGTTCTTTCGTAAAGCTCGCCGGTTATTTCCTCCACAATATCTTCGAGGGTAACTATACCTATTAAAATCCCCCTTTCGTCAACAACCACCGCTATATGCTCCTTCTCACGGACCATCTTGTCAAGAACATCTCTTAAAGGTTCAAATTCCCCTATTACCTTTATGGGACGGATATACTTTCTAATGCTCTCTTCCTTTTTAGCTCTCAGCAAATCGTAAGCCGCCACATAACCCACTATGTTTTGGAGGGTGGTAGCGTAGACTGGTAGCCTCGAATAACCGCTCTCTCTAATTTTTTCGGCCGCCTGACCAACGGTTGCATTTTCCGAAATCATTACCACCTCATAAAGGGGTTTAACAATTTCGGAAATTCTCCTCCCTTTAAAGGAGAGAATATTTGCAAGCATTAGCCTTTTGGTTTTTGAAAGCTTTACCTTTCCCTCCGTGAGGATCTTTATCAATTCCTCCCTTGTAAGGTATTTACCCTCCCTTTCCAAACGGTGGGATATCCACTCGGAAATAACCTTTGCCGTTTTAACTATAGGGTAAAGACCCTTTTTAAGGGGATATAAAACCTTAACAATTAAAGGGGTTAAAAATTCCGCGTTCGACAAAAATAGGCTCTTGGGAAGAATTTCTCCCAATATGAGGGTGAAAATAAGCAAAGTTTCCGCTAAAAGGGGTTCATATCCTTGCAAACTTTTGTGGGTTTGGGCAACCTTTATCCAAAAGTAGGTATAAAAGGTTGTAGCTAAAACGATACTGAAGGTGTATCCAAAAAGCGTAAGGGTTATATAACTTTCCGAATCGTTTAAAAAATCCTTTAGAATTTTATCCTTCTTTGCCAAGTGGTTCAATTTAGCCCTATTAACGGAAACGAGGGCCAATTCCGAACCGCTAAAAAAGGCCTCCAAAAGGATAAAAAAAATTACGGCCACTATAAGGGCGGCATACTCCATTGACCTTTAGGAATTTTAGCCAAGGTTGAATTTCTTTATAAATTCTAGATAATTA
>JALSNH010000195.1 GCA_026987085.1 Aquificota bacterium
CCGCTATAAGCATAGGTATGGCGCCCTCTTTTGCAAGCTCATTAACAGTTTCAACATTGAGTGTTCCAAGGCTTACCCAAAGTAAGATGAGACCGGCTAAGAAAAATCCATCGGCAAATTTGGTCATTAAAAAGGCTTTGAGACCCGCCTCGGCAGCGCTGTTTTTGTAATACCAATATGCGATAAGTAGATAGGAGGCCAATCCCATAAATTCCCAGAAAATGAACATTGCAAGAATGTTGTCGGAAACGGTCAAACCAAGCATAGAACCGATAAAGAAGGTCACCTTCATAAAGAACCTGTGGGGGCTTTCATCGTTTTCCATATAGCCGCGGGAGTACATAACTATGAGGAACCCTAAAAAGGCTGCCATAGCGTAGACTACCGCCGAGAGGCCGTCTACGTATATCCCAAATGGAACGGAAATACCACCAAAGTTGAACCATTCGAAGGAGTCTTTATAAACGTGGCCGCTTGCTACCCCGATTAGAGTTGTAATTGCTATTAGCGCCGAGAGGCCAGTGATTCCTAAGGAAAGGTACCAAGAATACCACCTGTTGGTGTAATGGGAAATAAACCAAATTAAGGGTGCTCCAAAAATAGGTAGGAACACCGAAAGGTATATTAACTTCTCCATCCCTACCACCTCAGGTTGTTTAATTTTTCGGGGAAAGTAATACCGTATTTACGGGCGAGTATAATTAGCAAGGTCAAACCTACCGCAACTTCCAAAGCCGCAAGAGCTATTGCAAAAAATGCCAAAATAACGCCGTCCGCACCATGCTGGGTTGCATAAGCAGCCAATCCTACATTTGCACCGTTAACGATTATCTCGACCGAAATTATCATTTTGAGCAGGGATTTTCTCGATAGAAGTCCGTATATTCCTATAGCTACCAGCGAGAAGCTTACCAGCAAAAACCAGAACATCGGCTCATGTGCAAACTTCATCCTATTCCTCCTTTTGTAGTTTTTTGGAAAGTATGTAGTAGGCACCGTATACAATACCTACAGCGGTAAAGCCTAAAGGAACCACCAAAAGGGCGTATTTATCCATAAATACCTTTCCGAGTTCCTGAAGGGAAATTTCCATATAGGGTTTTGTATGAAAACCGACCCATATAGAGGCAATCACTCCGGTAATAAAGGTTGCCACCGCTATGCCGGCCGCCAATTTACTCTCCCTTTGCTCCTCTTCCCTTTCACCAATTGTGAGAATTGCGAACAGCACGAGGATAGCCACCCCTCCGGCGTAAATAGCCAATTGGAAAGCGCCCAGCAGCGGAAAACCTAAAGAGAAATAAAAGAGGGCTATCTCCGTTAGGAGGGTTGCAAATGCCACCAATACCCATATAAGGTTTGTAAGTTCAATAGCCGCTATTGCGGTAGCCACTACAACCGCAAACAGAATTAGGAAATAGAGAATCATTTTTTATCCTCCTTTTGGGCCTTTTGTTTTTGGAGGTCCTTAATAACGAGGGTATTTTTGGTTATATCCCCTACAGGTTTAGCCCAAAGTTCGTCCAATTCCGCTGTTAGGTCAACCTCTTTAACCAGTATTTCGTAATCGGTGGTTAGGTATATAGATTTTTCCTTAGTAGGACAGGCATCTTCACAAAGGCCACAATAACAGCACCTTCCGAGGTTTACCATAGGCATAGCTCTCGGCCTCTTTAGACCGGTTGGGACCATAATAATGGCCCCTATCGGGCAAGCCCTTTCGCAGGCATAGCAACCTATACAAGTTTCCGCATTAATAAAATGCCTACCGCGGAATTTCCCCTTTTTCTGTTTTACTTCGGGATTTTTTTCTGGAAAGTAGGTTGTATCTTTGGGCTTTAAAGCCCTGGAGGCTACCATAGTTATTTTTTCAACTATGTTGAACAGCATTCTTAATACCTCCTTAAAAAGCTTTGATAA
>JALSNH010000196.1 GCA_026987085.1 Aquificota bacterium
TCATGGCTCATTTCGGTAATCATAACAATAGCTGCTAAGGGCGTTTTGGCTGTGGCAGCCAGAGCCGCACCCATACCGGCAAGGGTAAAGGTTACGAGATTTTGTGGAAAGAAATGGCCGAAGATATTACCTATCGATGCACCAAGTATTAAGACGGGAAGAATTAATCCTCCGGGAATTCCAAAGGCTAAAGTAAGACTTGTTATAAGTAAGGTTCCCACAATTATTGCTATATCGCTTGGTATAGATAAGATGTTATTTGCAATATCGGAAAGAATCTGCATATTTGCCGGTGCCGATAAAATTTCTTGATTTCCGGTGATAATATAAAGAACAGCTAGGATAGGTATAGCAAATAAGGTTCCTACAACAGGTCTTCGGATGGGAGAAAATATTTGGCCTACTTTCTGCATTAGATGAAATATGAAGGTATATATGTAGACGACGATGGCTATTACTATTCCCATAAATACTATGTAAGGAATGGTATTCAGATTCCAAACGGGTTTCTCTTTGAGAAGGATAAAGGGATGATTTCCACGAAAGAATGAAAAGGTTAAATAACTGATAATTGCAGCAACTATCATAGGTATAAAGGGTCGGTAGTCGAAATCGTACATATTTTCCAGTTCCATAGCAAAGATAGAACTTCCCAAAGGAGCTTTTAGAAGGGCCCCCGTGAAGGCACCTCCCCCTATTAATCCCAAAAGGTTTTTAAACTTCTTCCCAAAACCGTAAACTTTTCCAGTCCACTCGCCAAGGGCTACACCTAAGAAAAAAGAGGGCCCTTCTCTTCCCGCAATAAATCCACCGGAAAGGGTTAGAACCGAAATAATAATTTTCCAAAGGATTACTTTAAACGGTATGTATTGGTTGGTTTTTAAATGCAGAACGGCAAAACCTATTCCGGGACCCTCCGCAGTTGGATATTTTCTTATTACAAGACCTACAATTATTGAGACTAAAAGAGGGTAAATTAACAGTAGCACCACATTTTTTGAAAGAAATTGATTTATTTGGGCAACCATTAAATCCATTAGGGAGGCGATAACACCCGTTACAATACCAATAGCTATTGAAAAAGGTAGCCATTTACCTATAAAAAAGGAGATGGAAATGGTATCCACTTTTAAATGTGAAGCGGTTTTTAGTTCTCTATAAGCCTTTTTTATTTCATTTATTAGCGATAAATCCTTACCAAAAATAAGAATTTTTAGCTTTTTTAGGAAACCCATTAATTAACAATTTTCGGTGGCCACCTTGGCTTTTTTAAATTTGCAGCCAAAGGATTGTAGCCAGAAAGAGAAAAGATACTCCGAATGTATGGAACCAGATAAGGGCTTTTCTTCTACTGTTTTCTACATTGGTATAGAGCCGGTAGGCAATTAGGTTTGCCATTGAACCTACAAGGGTGCCAAAACCTCCCACATTGACTCCCCAAAGGAGGACATTTTTTAATGTTGGTTTAATTAAGCCTCCCAAAATAAGTGCTGTAGGAACGTTGCTAAATATTTGACTTCCCAAAACTGCACTCCAAAAGACTTCATTTGAATCCTTTAAAGGTATCTCTTTTAAGAGATAACTTAAATTGTCGCTAAAACCAAAAAAGGCTAAAAAGGTTAGTAAAAGTCCATAATCCACCAAAAGGGTTTTTCTATCAAAAAGGACAACATAGAGAGGAACAACTATTCCAATCCACAAAGGGAGGAGACCTATTAAGGAAACAACAAAAAGGGTAAAGAAAAGTAGATAAATGCAACATCTTTTTAGGTCGAGGTTAAATTTTTCTTCCTTCGAAGGTTTAGCCTTTACCCCCAAAACGAAAAAGGGAACAATTAGAGGAAATAACAAAAACGCAAAAGGGTAGATGACTTTTACAAATTCCCAAAAAGTGTATTTAAAGTGAAAGTAAAG
>JALSNH010000197.1 GCA_026987085.1 Aquificota bacterium
TCCATTACCAATTCGGCTTCCTCACAAATAGTTTTCTCCTTAAAGGTATCGAACGCTATCTTTAAAAGGTCGGGTTCCACGCCGGACAGCTTTCCGATGCCTACAACAACTTTTGTAACTTTCTTCGCATTATGAAGCTTAGCCTGCTCTTCGATAATCAGCATTAATGAGGAAACAATAGAAAATTCGTGCATCCATTACCATTGTCCATATGGCTTTAATGAATGCGGTTCCTCTCTTAGGAGAGATTAAACAGGCCCTAATAGACCTATTGGAAAAAAATGAACCTTATACGATTTATTCCAATAAATTGCCGACAACTTTGGAGGACAGATATTTTCTTCAAGATGTTTTAGGAAAAGGTCCACTTTTTATGTACGAAAATGTTATGCACACCAAAACGGTGGCCTTTAATACCCTAATTCCCGGGGTTTGGATAGAGGTTGTGTTCTCTGAAAGGGATCCGAACGAACCGATACTCGAAATGGTTCAGGTTAACTATTCACCTCCTGTGTTTACAATTCCCAAAGAGGATATAGAACTTAGTTTGGAAAAATTTGAAAAAGATTTGCATGAAATGGAAGAAATACTAATTCCTGAAGCGAAAAAAGTTTTGGAATTTTTTAAAGAAGCTTTAAAAGGTAAAGGAAAAACCGTTGAAGAACCAAATTTAGTTAAAAATTTGACCTATTACCTTATCACCGATAGTGAGTTAATTATTGAAGACAAAAAAAGTGGTCATAAAATAACCTCCTCCAACTACTACGGAATCTGGATTGAATACAATCCTCAAAATGAGCCTATAAAACTTCACCTTGGTGATTTTCCCGAACACCTAAAACCTACGAAGGAGGATTTAAAAAGGGCTGTAGACCTTTTAGAGGAAAGAAAAAAACATTTCCTTCCCAAGTATCAAAAAAGAGTAGATTTACCCCTTCTTTAGTCTTAAATTTTTAAAGAATTCCTTTAAAAGTGCGGAGCATTCTATACATTCCAATTTTTGCCACGGTATTTTATAGTCCTCCAAAAGGAAAAATTTTGTTGCCACCGCACCGTGTTTTTCGTTGAAAGCACCGAAGTAGAGTTTCTTAAAACCGGAGAGGGCTATAGCGCCGGTGCACATAGGACATGGTTCAAGACTTACATAAATCTCACATTCCCGAAGGGCTTTTAAACCTAAAATTTTAGCCGCTTCGCGGATAGCGAGAATTTCAGCATGGGCCGTCGGGTCGGATAATTCTTCAACGCGATTGTGGGCTTTTGAAATTACTTTATCATCTTTGACTATTACACAACCTACCGGAACCTCCCCCTTCTCGAAGGCTTTTTTAGCTTCTTCAACCGCTAAATTTAAAAAGAGGCTCCTATCCATTCTCTATAAGGTTTTTTGAATATTAAAAATCCTAGTTTTAAATTTTCAACTCTTATGAAGAAGGTAGGGTTTCTTTCCGCTCTATCGTTTGCTCTTTTATCCGTTCAATCCTACGCTCACTTTTTATTGCTCATTCCTGAATCGGATGTTGTAAAAAAAAGAACCGTAGAAGTTTTGACGGAATTCACCCACCCTGCCGAAGGTGGACCCTCTATGCACTACCAGATTGAAAAAAGCGGTGTATTTGTAGCTGGAAAAGTATACCCCATTAAATGGAAGAAGTTTTACATTCCCGCCTGTGAAGGTTGTTCGGAAAAGGTGGAAGCTTACAAAGGAACATTTAGAGTTTTTAGACCCGGTGTTTACCAGGTATTTGTAAAACAGGAACCCTATTACGAACCGCACGAAGGGCAGTATATTCAGCAAATTGCTAAAGTTTATGTAGACACTTTCGGTTTGGAGGAAGGTTGGCAAAAACCTATCGGTTTGGAAGTTGAAATCGTTCCATTAACCCGCCCCTTTGGGTTGTGGGAAGGTAATA
>JALSNH010000198.1 GCA_026987085.1 Aquificota bacterium
CTGTGAACTACCTCGGGTCATAGACCCGAGGCTTCGGGTGGGTTTGCACCCGTTAAGAGGTGCCTTACCACCACGGGCGGGTTCACACCGCCCCTACTCCTGCCTATCCCACCATACAGCGGGATAATGGAGCTACTTCCTTTTAGCTTAAAAAATACCCTTAGCCTCAAAGGTTTCAAAATCCCGCTTATTAGGTCATATTTTCCGATTTTTTTGAGAAAGTTCCTACAAGCGTTTACATCCGCATTTAAAAGCCCTAAAAATTTGGTTTTAAAAAGTCCTCTCTTAATTCTTGCTTCGGGAGTGTAGGTTTCTTTGGAAACAGCTCCTTCTACGGAGCTGTCCACCCCCGAAGTGTATGGCTCTTCAATATATTCAACTTCTATCCCATACTCCTTAGCTTTATATTCCAAATACTCTTTAACCTTTCCGTGCGGTAGCAAACTCCACATTTGGTCTGCAATGCTATTTAACTTGCTTTCTTTATTTTTATTCTTAACAGCATCACCTATGTAGATTTTCTTAACGCCGTATTTAAGGGCAAGTTCCAAAATGAGGTTGCTTACCGTATGGGCAAAGTGTCTTAAAAGTCTCTTTATCTTTAGCCAAACTCTTGAAAGCCTTTCTTCCAACAAATGGGCTGTAAATCCTTTCTTTTTAACTCCTTCAAGTCTGCTTTGGAGCTTGGCTATTTTCTTTAAATATTTCCTCAAAAGGCTTTTAAGTCCTTTACCATCTATCAGAAAAGGTCTTTTAATGTCTTCTATCACTATTGCAAAAAAGTTTGAGGAGTTTGGGTCTAAAACCATCACCCTTTCACCTTTAACAGGTTTAGTTCCGTTTTGAGGTTTTTCGTAGATTATGTGCAATTCAAACTCTTTAGCCTTGGATTTTGGAACGATTTGGATATTTTTGATTAGTTTTTCGTCAAGCTCTAATCCCGTATCTAACCAAAGGTATTTAAGTTCTATTCCGTGTTTTTCTTTGAGCCATTTTTTAAGTTCTTTGGATAGTGAAAGTCTTATTTTGGTTCCGATTACCTTAAAACCTGTTTTATCGTAAGTAAGGGTTCTATGAGGCTTGGTTTTTGGTCTATATTTGGGAAATTTAGCATTTCCATTGAAAGCGTTTTTAAAAGCTCTTACCAGTTCGTCCAAAACAATTTGAGCGGAGCGGGATTGAAGGTTTCTTAAGTGTAGGGAACTATCTTTTAGTTTGTTGTATAGGTCGTAGGTATTAACTTTAGCTTGTTTAGTTTTAATGAGATAGAGAGCTTGGTTAAAAAGTTTTCCGGAGTGATAGGTGAGGTAGCCCAAAGCGATTTTGTATTCGTTAGGAATATCGGTTAAAGCTATAGTGAGGCATCTTAGAGGTTTTGACATTCTTCAATATACCTCCTAATAGTTTCCGCGGAAACCTGTCCCGCTGTGCCTACATAGTAGGAAGGTGCCCATAGATGGTTTTTCCAATATTCTTTGCGAAGTTCAGGAAATTTTTGAAATAGTTTTTTTGCACTAATACCTTTGAAAATTTTAACTATCGTTGAAGGACTATATTTGGGTGGTGCAGAAACGAAAATATGTATATGGTCAGGCATTACTTCCATAGCAAGTATTTCAAATCCATATTCTTGAGCTATTTCTTTAAAAAGTTCTTCCAAAAATTCTTTAATTTCACCTTTCAAGATGGATTTTCGGTATTTAGGTATCCATACAAAATGGTAGGCTATTTGGTATTTTGCGTGCCGTGTAGATTTAACTTTAACCAATTTTCCACTTTCAGTTGCTGTCATCTAATTTTAAGAATATGGTTAACCATATGCTGTTGTCAATACTTCAGAACTGCTTACGCAGGCGGGCTGTATCCCCGTATCATAGATACGAGGTTTTAGCCCGCAAATTTTCTATAAAA
>JALSNH010000199.1 GCA_026987085.1 Aquificota bacterium
TCGAAGGTTCGGTTTTGAAAAACGGGAGAAAGGGAATGCTTTACGGGATTTCCAACTACCCCGTAGAGCTGGGTTTTTCCATCAATTTGCATTTTTAACTCATTTTAAAACCTACAGCAAAGCCAACGGCAAATGCAGCTGAAAATGGAACCGCCTTAAAGAGACCCTTTATATAATTTTGAAAAGCCTCCTGACCGTGCTGTATCCACTGCCCAAAAACGTCCCAGTGAATGGTAATAAAACCGTTGTGCTGAAGCCAAAAGAGACTCAGCAGATAAACACCCAGCGCGAAGGCAAAGGCCTTAAAAAACTTTTTAAGTGTAAAACCTATCACCCAACCTATAAAAAATCCGTATCCAATATCAAAACCGTAATTCTTTAATACTTCCTGAATAGTTTCAAAACCTGCAGAAGAGGTTGCGTTTTCCATACCGTTTAAATCTTAAACTACTAATCTTTTCTCAAATAAAGGGTTCCTTTTGTCGTTTCTATTTCAATTTCCCTCGGAAACTTTCCCGGTTCCCAATCTTTCAAAATCACCGCTTTAGTATGTTTACTACCTTTCACCTCGTAAGTGTAGTTATTTCCGTCAACCTTAACAAGGATTATTTGGTAATTTCCAACCTTTAAAAGTTTTGGAACTTTCTTTCCTTCCAAAAGGAGTTTTACAATAATCGGTAGCCAGGCCTTTTTTTGGAGGATTTTTTGAAAATCGTATCTCCTCTCTTTGGAATTTTCCTTTTCCACCATAAAACTGTGGGTTTCGTTTTTCAAATCGTAGACCATATAGAGTTTGTAGTGGTAAAAGAGACCTATAAGGCCTCCACTTTTGCCTTTAACTACAACCTTTTGCGGTTCAAAATCAATCGTTATCCTACCGGCGGAAAACCAGCCGTAAGAAACTTCATAAGTTATCTCTTTACCAAATCCTATTAAAGAAGCAGTTATAAAAACCGTCGTTAGGAAAAGAGCTTTTAAAAACCTCATTTGGTTATTGTTCCAATTTAAGGCACCTTTGAAAGGTTTGGTAATTTTGAAAGAAACAAAAAAGGGACAGATTAGGAATCTTTCCTTTTGAGGAGTTTTTTAAGCAAACCTACCTTTTCCTCTTTGGGTTTTTCCGAATCGACCTCCCCAACGGGTTGCTCTTGCTCCTTAGCTCCTTGTAAGGTTTCCTTTTCTTTCAACTCCTCTTCAACCTTTTTCTTAAGTTCATCATCTTCTTTGCATCTGTTTTTAATTTGAACCCCATAACGTTCGAGAATCTCAACCACCTCTTTGCATAAGAGGGTTTCCTTTTCTACGAGCTTGTCGGCCACCGCCAAGATGGCCTCTTTATTTTCTTCCAATATCTGTTTTGCCTTTTCGTAAAGGGCTGTAAGTAGCTGTTGAACTTCCTTATCTATCTCCCGTGCAAGCTCGGGAGAAATTTCCACCTGTTGGGTTGCCCCTCCGAGGAACGGATTCGCTACCCTGCTTACCGATACGGGACCAATCTTATCGCTCATACCCCACATGGAGACCATTCGGTAAGCGAGGTCGGTAGCCCTTTGTAGGTCGTTTTCCGCACCGGTGGTTATTCCCTCTTTGCCGTAAAAGACCTCTTCGGCCGCCCTTCCGCCGAGCATTACTAAAATGCGGTCAAGCAGCTCTTTTTTGTCATAAAGGTGTTTATCGGAGATAGGTAGCTGCTGGGTTACCCCCAAAGCCATACCCCTCGGAATGATGGTCACTTTGTGGAGAGGTTCCGCATTCTCGCTCATTAGGGTCATCATTGCGTGGCCGAGCTCGTGGAGTGCAATTTTCTTCTTCTCCTTATCGGTGATAACAATCCCTTTCCTTTCGAGACCTATCATAATTCGGTCGATAGCCTCCTCGATTTCCTCCATGGTTATCGCTTC
>JALSNH010000200.1 GCA_026987085.1 Aquificota bacterium
ACGTAAAAATTCTAATAGCCTACCTATTTAGGGGCGACGGCTACAGGGGAAGAAAAGAAAAATTTCCAAGAATTAAATATTCCACCGTTTCCCAAACTTTAGCCCATCAACTGCGTCTTCTTTTAGCCCGGTTCGGTTTTTGGGGGTCTATAAAAAGAAGGAAACGTAAAAACTCCAATTGGAACGATGAATTTTCCGTTATCCTCTCGGGGAAACAACTTTTGAAGTGGAATGAAACCTTTAAAGGTTTCCCGATAATCGTTCCCCAACAAAGGTTTTATAGAAACGATTCCTTTTTCGTTGATGATAGGTTCATTTATGTTAAAGTTAGGAAGGTGGAAAAAGTCCCCTATAAGGGCAAAGTTTACGACATAACCGTTCCAGTGGACCATTCCTACACAACCTCTACGGTAGCTATTCATAACTCTGCGGGCGGTTCTCTTGTAGCCTACGCCCTTGGTATAACCGAAATAGACCCGATAAAGCACGACCTGCTGTTTGAAAGGTTTTTAAATCCCGAGCGTATATCTATGCCCGATATCGATGTGGACTTTTGTATGGATAGGCGGGACGATGTTATCGATTACGTTAGGAGAAAATACGGTCACGATAGCGTCAGCCAAATTATCACCTACAACGTTCTTAAATCCAAATCGGTAATCAGGGACGTATGCCGGGCTATGGGTGTGCCCCTCGAAAAGGCGGATAGGTTGGCGAAACTAATTCCGCAGGGCGACACCCAAGGTTCCCAACTCTCTTTAGAGGAAATGACCGAATGGAGTTTGGAAGATTTAAAGGCCAAATATGGCGAAAGACCCGACATAGAGGATTCGGTTCTAAAGTTCCGCCAAATGATAGCCCAGGACCCGGTTTTGAAAAAGGTGGTTGAGGAGGCCAAAAAGCTTGACGGTCTTACCCGCCATACCGGTTTCCACGCCGCCGGTGTAGTTATAGCCCCGAAACCCCTAATTGAATTGGTTCCGCTTTTTGCCCGCAAAGAGAAGGATAAAGAAACCAAAAAGGAAAAGTTCATCGTTGCAACCCAATACGACATGGGTGTTTTGGAGGAGATAGGCCTCCTCAAAATGGACTTTTTGGGATTGAAAACCCTCACCGAACTCGACCTTATGAAAAAGATGGTAAAAGACCTTTACGGGGAGGAAATTGATTTTTACCAACTCGACTACGGGGACCCGAAAGTTTACCAACTCCTAAAGAGTGGAAGAACTACTGGAGTTTTTCAACTTGAGAGTAAAGGAATGCAAAACCTCCTTATTAAGTTAAAACCTGACCGCTTTGACGATATCATTGCGGTCTTGGCCCTTTACCGTCCCGGTCCTTTAAAATCGGGTTTGGTTGATAGTTTTGTAAGGCGCAAACACGGTTTGGAGCCTATTAAATACGATTTTCCTGAATTAAAAGAGATTCTTGAAGAAACTTACGGGATATGGGCGTATCAAGAACAGATAATGAAGATGTCGCAGATATTGGCAGGTTTTACTCCAGGTGAAGCTGATACTTTGAGAAAAGGTATAGGAAAGAAGAAAAAAGAGCTGATTGAACAAATGAAAACAAAGTTTATAGAAGGTGCGGTTCAAAAGGGATACGACCGTAAAAAGATAGAAGATTTATGGAATAGTATAGAAAAGTTTGCTTCCTACTCCTTTAACAAATCCCACTCAACCGCCTACGCCTACATCTCTTACTGGACCGCCTATATGAAAACCTACTATCCCGGTGTCTTCTTTGCGGTTAAACTTTCGACGGAAAAGAATGAAAACAAATTTATAGCCCTTATAAAGGATGCCAAACTGTTCGGTTTTGAACTTTTGCCGCCCGATATTAATAAGTCGGATGTTAGCTTTACCATAGAAGAAAGGGACGGTAA
>JALSNH010000201.1 GCA_026987085.1 Aquificota bacterium
AGGTCTTTAATCCACTGGAGGAACTTTTAAGATTACAAAGAGAACTAGAAAGATTGGCAGGTGTAGGAATGGTTAATAATGAAAATATGGAGAAGGATTTTGAAAAATATCTCAAATGGATAATGCCGGTGGAGATGTATGAAACTTCTACTGAACTTGTTGTTAAAATTGAACTGCCTGGGGTTAAAAAAGAAAATGTTGATGTTAGTATAAGAGATAACTATTTGATTATTAGAGCAGAAAAGAAACAGGAGCAGGAGGAGAATAAAAAACATGTCCATGTGGTAGAAAGAATTTTTGGTAAATTCGAAAGAGTTATTCCCCTTCCCACCGATGTAGATGTGGAAAATGTAAAAGCTACTTTTAAAGATGGAATTTTGGAAATAAGATTTCCAAAAATATCCGCTACCAAGGAGAAAAAAATAACTATAGAATAAGTCTAACTGTATTTTTTAATAATTTCTTTCAAACCTTTACTTACACTATAAGGAGCTAGTGGAGCTGTTTTAGCTATAAATTTCAATGCTTTTAGGGTTTTCTTATCAAAAGGTTGTTTTAAACCAAGTCCACCGGTTGGCCAGTTCACTACCACAAAATTAAGAATAAAGCCGATAGAAAAACTTAAAGCTCCGATGTAGAAAAACTGGATATTTACCTTACCGAGGAAAAAGTCAAAAATTAAAGCTCCACCGAAGGTTAGAAGGAAAATTGAAACAAACCAAATTGTTAAAACCACAATCCAGTAAATCATTAATAACCTCCTATTGTAATATTTTTAACCAAAATTGAAGGAGAGCCTACATTTCCATAAAACCTTAAGTCGGAACCTACCCTCTCTATATCCTTTAAAAGGTTTAAAAAGTTGCCGGCTACAGTCACGCCCCTTACCGCCTGAACCTTTTTGCCGTTTTTGTAGAAAATCCCCGACGCACCCAAGGAGAAATCTCCCGAGATGGTGTCGGAGGTATGTAGACCCATAAGGTCGGTAATAACCAAAATCTCCTCCTCTTCTTGGATAAATTTCTCCAATGTTCCTTCTACAGGTTCTATATAGAGGTTGGAAATTCCGCACGAAGGAAGGGTGGTAAAAGAACTCCTAAAACCGTTTCCGGTAGGTTCTTTACCCATCTTGGTAGCACTATAAATAGAGTGGAGAAAACCTTTAAAGGTTCCTTTTTCTATTAGTGTGGTTTTCCTTTGTGGAGTCCCCTCATCATCATAAGGATGGGTTGAAAAACCATTGGGAAGGGTTCCGTCATCGATAAGGGTTAAAAGAGGTGAAGCTACACTTTGCCCTTCTTTATCCATTAGTGGTGTTTTCCCCTTTAGGGGATTTTCTCCTAAAAAGAGTTCGGAAAAAGTTTCCAGCAGCAGGGCGAAAGCCTCGGGTGTAAAGAGAACCCTTAGATTCTTGCTTTCAAAAGGTTTAGGGTCAAGGGTTTGCAAGAGTTTAAACAGAAGTTCCTCTTTAAGGTCCTTTAAATTCAAATCCTTCAAAAGGCGGGAAGCTTTGTAGCTCCAAACGATGTTTTTATCTCCTCTGGAACTTTCTGCGAGGGCGGAGGTTATTAAACTGTAGGCGGTTCCGCTGTATTGAAACTCCACCCCGTAAGAGTTTTTAAAGAAGACCTCAAAAACAGTTTCGGTAAAGGAGGTTTCTCTTGTTCCCACCACCCGAGGGTCGGAGTTAATTATCTCCCTTTCGAAGTTTAAAACAGTTTCTATCTTCTCATCTACAGTTTTTTTAACGGTCTCTCCATCGAAAGGGGAGGTTATATTGCTCCTTTCGAAGGTTTCCCTAAAACGGTTCCCCCCATCGGGAGGCATAAATTGAACTATCTCCTTAAGTTGGTTAACTAAGTTCTTAACCGCTTCCGTTGAAAGGT
>JALSNH010000202.1 GCA_026987085.1 Aquificota bacterium
CGTTAGAATAGGCTACTACAGCTCCCAATTCTCTCATCTTTTTCCTCCTCTTTTTGTTGCTTTTTCTAAGAAAGAAAATTTAAGTTCGGTTCTGTAAATGAACTGTTAAAGGTTAGGAAAATTAAGGTGATAGATTATGCCGAAAAGTTTCCATCGTTTTACCTCTTATCTAAAATTTTATTTGATTGGCGATTGTAATTGTCCACACTTTAATGTCAAGCGTAAAAGAGCCTTCAAAACCTTTTTAGTATCAAAGGTTTTTAAGTTAAACTACAACATATTTTCTGAAAACTTTTTAAATATTTTACCCTTTAATGTGCAGTTTTTTTAATTAGAACTACAAATGGACACTATTTTGTATAAATACCTTTATTGTTTTGAAAAACAAAGCAAGAAATTTTAGAAACCCGATTAATTTTTTCTTAAAAAGTTGATTTAATTTTATATATTACTCAAAATATGGAAAATAATTTTTTAAATTATTTTGTATAGAAAACCAGAATTATGTCAAGTTTCTTGCTTTTAGTTTTATTAATGTAAACCTATAAAGGGTTTTAGGTGTTGACTTTCCATTCCCTTTGTGGTATATAGTCAAATTAAAAATTGGAATTGGTTCCTTGGCAACTGAATAATGTCAAGGTTCTCCAAACCCGCATGGCTGTAGGCTCATCGTGAATGTTTAGAACTGATGCGGGTTAGAGCGATATATATGTTTATTTGTGGGGTTTTTTTTAATTTCAAATGCTTGATTTATGCGGTTTTGAGAGTCAAGGGTTGCAGCAAGGCCTGCTAAATGCGGGATTGCGACGAGACTCCACAGTGCGAGCTGATATATACTTTTTGTCGTAAAGTTGCAGTAAGGCCTGCTAAATGCGGGATTGCGACCAGCGGGAATAGTTTGTCTAAGATAGCAGTACATTCGTTGTTGCAGTAAGGCCTGCTAAATGCGGGATTGCGACTCGAGCTGCTGGTTAGTGTTAGTTGCAAGCTTTTGCGTGTGTTGCAGCAAGGCCTGCTAAATGCGGGATTGCGACAGAGGCACGATTTGTCCACTGTAGACACTCACTGGTGCTACGTTGCAGTAAGGCCTGCTAAAGCGGGGTTGCAAACAAGAGGAGAAAACTAAACAGGTGGTCTAAAGTAAAGAGGTTCAACCTTTAAAAGGTCGGGAATTTCCTTTCTCTCCCATTTTTGTAGGGCTACTAAAGTCCCCCCAAGGGAAAAGCCCTCTAAGGGCAAAACTTTAATGGGAATATTTCCGACAATTTCCTTTAAAGTATCCAAATCCTTTTGAAACCTCGAAGGTAAAACAATCTCAAAATTTCCAAAACGGTTTTTAATCTCTTCCACCTTTTGAGGTTCCAAAATTTTGGCAACCTCCAAAAGGTCGGTTCTGTCTTCTTTAACCTCCACAAGGGCGTAAACCCAATAGCGGGAAACCTTTAAAGGTATCAAAAATAACCCTTCCTTTTGAAGGTAAAGGGAAATTACCTCATAACAATTGTAGGTAATTAGAGGTTTGTTTAGAACCTGAGCGTAGGTTTTAAAGAGTGTAATTCCGACCCTTAAACTGGTTGAGTAGCCGGGTCCTATATTTACCGCAAAGAGGTCGATTTTGTTTATATCCACTTTGAGGTCTTCAAAAATTTTGGGAAACAATTCAAGAGATTTTTTACCTCTATCTTCCCCGTAATGGAGTAAAAGCTTTTTTTCCGAAGCCTCGTAGAGGGTAAAGTTTTGGTAAGAGTAGGCACTGTCGAGGGAAAGAATTAACATAGAATGGAACATTATGCGTAGATTTTTGACAAGTTTGCTTCTTATAGCACCTTCTTTAATATTCGCAATGGGTTCCCAACCTTCATCTTCTTTGTTGATTC
>JALSNH010000203.1 GCA_026987085.1 Aquificota bacterium
TTCTCCCAAGACTTTAAGGGTTTTTCCAATTTAAATACCTCCTAGATGGTTAACATTTACACTCTTTTACCCTCATTAATCGAAGCATATCCATGACGGGGCACCAGTTGGTAAAGGCCGATTGAATTTGATTGAGTGCCATAAAAATTAAGAAAGCTTTCCAAAACCAGTGAACTCCTTCCACCGGTAAAATACCAATAAGGACAACTACTAAAAGAACTGAACCGGCTATAAAACGCAACCACCTTGACATATCCCATTTATTGGGAGTAGCCAATTCTACTTTAAACATAAGTTAATTAAGTTTTATTGAACTTGCAGTTGTTTTAAATGGTAATACTCATTTGTGACCTCCTCCCCGCATCAAAGATGAGGGGCTTCCCGCTTCATCGTGGGCAAAGCCCACTCCACGGGCGTTACTTCCCCGCAGTCCACGGGTAGGGCAGACATTAGGCGGTCTGCCAGCGCCTTATTTTTCTTTGCTAACTGTTTTAATCCGAGCTTTAATATGTTCCACGCACTATTTAAATCCCTATCAATCTTCAGTCCACACTTCGGACATTCAAAAATCCTTTGAGAAAGTTCCAATTTTTGCCTATATCCACACTTTGAACATATTTGTGTTGTAGGTTCATACTTCGGCACAAATTCTACGGGAATAAGGGTCGCAAGGTTTCTGAGCCTTGCAGTTATTCCCCCTATTCCCGTGTTTTGAACTTCTTTTCCAAATAACCCTTCGTGCCAACCTTTTATGTTATCTTTTTGAATCGCTATAAATGGAAACCTTTTTAAGTAGCTTATTACCTTGTTAATTACATCTTTGCGTTTATTTCTAATGTATTCCCATTCTTTTTGTATCAACTTTTTAATCTTTTGATAGTTCCTGCTCCCTTTCTCTTTCCTTGCTAAAATCTTTTGAAGTCTTTTTAGTCTTCTGGTTTCAGGGATATACCACTTAAACCTCTCTCCTGTTGTTAAGGTCAGCTGATACTTTATCCCTAAATCTATTCCAACTGGCAAAGGAATTTGTTTTTGTTTAATTCTTTTTAAAACTTCCTCTTTCCAAAGATAACAGACTACATAAAAATAAAAACCTGAAGGCTTTTTAACTAAATAGGCATTGGCTATATCTGCATTTTGGGGTATTTGATGCAGACCTAAAACCCTAAACCACTTTCTAATGCCCTGAATTTTAATTCGCTTCTTTTTAAAGTCTATTTCGAAGGTATTTCCGAACTGTTTTAGGGGAATGCTTTTAAAATCAGATTTAAAGTTTAGCTTTCCAGCTTTTAACCCTTTTTCTTTAATCTTTTTAAGAGCTGTTAGGTTGTTTTTAATCCTTTCAATAATACCTTGCTTAATTTGAGAGCCTAAAACTTTGAGTTTTCTTTTTTCAAAACCGTTAGGGGTTTTTATTTCAACCTCTTTGAGTTTTTCCAATTTGGAGTTAAGTCTGTTTTTAAGGTCTGCAATGATAAAGTTATAAAACCATTTGGCTTCTAAAAAGAGCCTTTCCAAGGTTTGTAGGTCTGTTTTTGAAAGGTTTTGGAGTTTAAGTTGGAAGACTTTGGGAGTTTGGAGTTTTCTTTTTTCTTTGGTTTGTTTAAGGGTTTGCTTGATTTTTTCAGCTTTGGTCATAACTCCAAACTCCCTTAGATAGGGATTTTAAAACCTATCGGACGCCTTTCATTCCCCCCTCACGGATGGGGGGCTTTCTGGCGTGGTTTATTGTAAATCAACCCACATTAGAAATGTACAGCTGTTAAGAAAGCAGGCTAAAACCCTTTATCTATAAAAGGTGTAAAGACATCTAAAGCCTTACACTTTAGTGCGGGGATAACATAGATTGCGGTAAAAAATTAAACA
>JALSNH010000204.1 GCA_026987085.1 Aquificota bacterium
TTGGAAAACTGTCGGTCGATTTTAAAGGCGATAGGTTGGTGGCTTTAAATCAGGTTATTCACATCTCCAACGGAAAGCTAAAAGAGGTTTATACAAAACGTAAACTTGTGCCCTTCGGGGAGTATACTCCTAAAGGGTTTTCCTTTTTAAAAAGATTGGCTCCCTACTTTGGGGGTATCGATTTCGTTCCCGGCAAGGGTGAAAGGATTTTTTCCGTAGGAGGGATTAAAGTTTTCCCGCTCCTTTGCAGTGAGGTTTTTTATCCACTAAATAAGGAAAAAAAGCTTAAGAAGGCGGATTTAGTTGCAGTTTTTGCCAACGATGCGTGGTTTTTCCAAAGCTTTACCTTTTACCATTTAACGGTTGTAAAAATTAGGGCGATAGAAACGGGAAAACCCTTTCTCTTTGTAAACTCCAACGGCTACAGCGGACTTGTTTTACCCGACGGAACCTATATAGGACAACCTTTTAAGAAAATCCAAAGGATAACCTTTTAAGGTATGGTGAACCGAACCTCCTTTTTTGGTGAGGGTCTTTTTGAAACCTTTAAGGTGGAAAATGGAAAACTTCCTCCCACCTTTGAGCTCCACTATGAAAGACTAAAAGAGGGCGCGCTTTTTTTCGATATTCCCTATCCCTCTTTTGGGATTTTTAAAAATTTTGTTGAAAACCGCGTAAAGTTTACCAAAAATTTTGGAAGACCCTTTTATGTCAAAGTGGTTCTCTTTTCTATAGGAGACCCTTACTTCGGAGGTAAAGCTACCGACTACAAACTCCACATTACGGTAAAACCCTTTAATCCTCCCAAAGGAGATTTGGTTTTAACAATTTCCCCCTATAGGAGGCATTCCCAAAACCCCCTTTGGAGGTTCAAAACCACCAACTACCTATTTAATGTTTTGGTAAAAAAGGAGGCCACCAAGAGGGGTTTTTACGACGCCCTAATCCTCAACGAGAAGGGGAATATAACCGAAACCTCCTCCGCAAACTTTTACTGTTTGAGGGAGGGAAGCTTAATAACCCCCCCATTGGAGGACGGTTTGCTTCCCGGTATAACCCGAAGGGTGCTTTTGGAAAAGGGAGAGGCGGTCGAAGGTCCTTTAAGTTTGGAAGACCTAAAGAGGTGCGAAAAGTTCTTTATATCGAACGCCCTTTTGGGGTTGAGGGAATGTGCTTTCCGATAGAACGGTTCTGTCTTTTAATTAGACCTTTTTATGGAGAAGTTTTCCTATTTAACACCCAACTACGGAAGGTTGCCGGTAAAGTTTGTCCGCGGAGAGGGTGTATACCTTTACGACGACCAAGGCCAGGAGTATATCGACCTTATTTCCGGAATAGGTGTCAATAGTCTCGGATACAACCACCCGAAGTTGGTAAAGGCGATTTGCAACCAGGCGAGGGAACTTATCCATATATCCAACCTCTTTGAGGTTCCCTATCAGGAGGAACTGGCAAGGGAGTTGGTTTTAAGTTCCTACGGCGAAGAAAAGGGAAAGGTATTTTTCTGCAACAGCGGGGCGGAGGCCAACGAGGCGCTAATAAAGTTGGTAAGGAAGTATTGGAGAGACCTTGGAAGGGATAAATTTGAAATAATCACCTTTAAAAGTTCCTTCCACGGTCGAACCTATGGGAGCCTTTCCGCAACCGGCCAGCCCAAACTCCACAAAGGTTTTGAACCGATGTTGGAAGGTTTTAAATACGCGGAGTTTAACGATATAGAAAGCGTCAAAAAACTTATTACCGATAAGACGGCGGCGGTTTTGATAGAGGTTGTTCAAGGTGAGGGCGGTATTAACGAGGCGGACCCGCAATTTATTAAGGAGCTTTTTAAACTTACCCGCGAAGCGGGGATTTTATTTGC
>JALSNH010000205.1 GCA_026987085.1 Aquificota bacterium
GGTATCGAGTCAACTTCAAGTTCCCTTAAGGTGAGGGCCAAATCAACCCTATCCTCCCAAGTTTCGCCCATTCCAAAGAGTCCACCCGAGCAGGTCTCTATACCTACCTCCTTCGCATAGAGGAGGGTGTTATATCTTTCCCTCCATGTGTGGGTTGTTGTTATAAAGGGATAGAACCTTTCGGAGGTTTCTAAATTGTGGTGGAGCCTACTAAAGCCGGCTTCCTTTAACCTTTTTATTTGTTCCCTATTTAGGGTTCCGGCCGAAAAACACAACTTCAGTTGGGGAAAGTTTTCTTTTATTACCTTTGCAAGCTTTACAAGCCTATCAACCTCCCTATCGGTGGCCGATTTTCCGCTTAAAACGAGGCTAAAATGCTTGGAACCGCTATTTACCGCAAACTCCGCAGCCTTTAAAACCGTATCCTTATCCAAAAAGGTGTAAACGGGTACTTTCGTATTGTAATGGCGCGACTGGGCGCAGAACTTACAGTCTTCCGAGCAAGCTCCCGATTTGGCATTAACTATTGAGCAAAACTCGACCCCCTTAGGGTGGAAATGGTTTTTAACCTTTCCTCCATAGTAAACCAGTAAGGGAAGGTATTCCGCCGGAAGTTCCGCTACCTTTAACAGCTCCTCTTTCTGAGGATTACCTACTATAGCCAACTCATATAGGTTATTCAAAAAGCTTTCCCAAACCATATGCAGGATTCTATGTTATCTTTTCAGCAATTGTAGCTGCTTTAAGTACCACGGTTCGGACAAATGGTAAATTCTCTCCTTTAGGAGGTAGCGAGTTGACCGAAAAGTATCAACTTTTAAAGGAATACAAATCCCCCGAAACCCTTAAAGGGTGGGATTTTGAAAAACTCCAAAAACTGGCGGAGGAAGTTAGACATTACATAATAGAGGTTACCTCCAAAACGGGAGGGCATGTGGGACCTTCCCTCGGGGCGGTAGAGCTTGTAATAGCCCTTTTAAAGGTTTTTAATCCTCCCAACGATACCGTCGTTTGGGACGTAGGACATCAGGCCTACGCTTGGAAGATATTGACCGACCGAAAGGAGGCTTTTAAAACCCTCCGCCAATATGGGGGCATTTCGGGCTTTATAAAGCGGGGGGAGAGCCCCTACGATGCCTTTACGGTAGGCCACAGCTCGACCTCGATTTCCGCCGCCCTTGGAATTAGAAAGGGCAAAGATTTAACGGGCCAAAAGGAGGATTACGTCGTAGCGGTTATAGGGGACGGGGCCCTTACGGGGGGTGAAGCTTGGGAAGGCCTCAACAATGCGGGCCAACTAAGACCCGACCGCTTTATAGTTATCTTGAACGATAACGAAATGTCAATTTCCCCAAACGTGGGGGCCGTATCCAACTACCTAAACAAAATCTATAGCGGGAAAGTAATTCAAGAGTTCCGCCAGAAGGTTAAAAAAGTTTTGGAAAACAATTTTAAGGTAGGACTCCGACTTATGAAACTATTTGAGGAATTTATAAAAGGCCTTATCTCCCCCGGGATAATATTTGAAGAACTCGGTTTTAACTACATAGGTGTAATAGACGGACATAACCTCCCCCTTTTGGTGCAAACTTTAGAAAATATAAAGTCCATTGAAGGGCCCGTTTTGCTCCATATAAGAACCGTTAAAGGGAAAGGATACAAACCTGCCGAGGAAAATCCGGTAAAGTGGCACGGGGTTGGCCCCTACAAGTTGGAAACTGGAGAGAGTCTAAAGGCTTCTTCAAGAAGTTGGTCAAAGGCTTTCGGCGAGGCGTTGGTCGAACTTGCAGAAAAGGACGAAAAAATAGTGGCAATAACCCCCGCTATGCGGGAGGGTTCAGGACTTACCGAATTTT
>JALSNH010000206.1 GCA_026987085.1 Aquificota bacterium
AGTGTTATTACCCGGCTATTTCTTTTCCTTTCCAGACGGCGGATAAGATTTTCTCTTGTCCTTTGGAGCTGTATTTTGGAAAGCCAAGGTTGAAGAAAAACAAAGATAATAAGGAGCCACCACATTAAATTCAAAAGGGCTCCTATGGGGTCAACGTAATACATTCTTTGAACCTCCTTTTAAACTTGAAAATTAAAACTCCAAAGAAAAATTGTTCAACGGAATGTTCCAATCAAAGCGGATTTTTAGATTTGTAAGAGTAAACTTTCTAAGTTCTTCTTCAATTTCTCTCCTTAAAGGGTTAATTTTCAGAATGATTTCTTCTGTATATATGTCGGGTAATTTTTCAAGAATTTCGTAAACCATCAATTGGTCCCTTTTTAGAATCGTTCCACAAACGGAATTGTATGAACCTAATCTCTCTTTAATTGAAGGACTCCTTCTAGGACAGATTAATTCTAAAAGACCTCCATTTGTATATCCCAAAATTTTGCATCCCAAAGGGGCTAGGTGTTTCTTTAATTCTTGTTTAAGGTTGTTATCTTTTTTTAAACCTGCCGGGTCGATAATTACAGTTCCACCTATTTGGTTTAGTTTTAAATAATTAACTACCGCATTTACAGCATTTCTATTTAATTCACTTTTATTCCAATAACCATTTATATCTATGGTAGTTATTCCTCCCGCTGTGCTAATTAATAGGAAACCACCGTTAAATGGAACTTTTTTTTCAAAAACAGCTGTAGCCAATTTGGATATTTCTACCTCCCTAAGAAATCTTTTCAAACCTTTTTCCTCACATTGGATATCTAAAGGGAAAAGTTCCTTTAAAGTTTTTAATCCATTGCATAGGTCTTTTGAAGGAACGATAACCTTTCCACCGCAAGATTTTAAAAGCAGAGTGTAAACCCCCTTCCAAAGTAGAGGAAGTTTTAACTTTCCTTTTCGAAGAAGGGAGAGAAAGTGTTCTGCAAGCGGTAAATGTTTTAAACAGAGTGGAGGGTTATAAACATTTAAAGAAACCTTCCACCGCGAGGTCCAATTTTTAAACTCCTTAAAAAACCTTTTTTCTTCTAAAAAGTAAACCTTACTTTTGTCGTTTAAAACAATTGAACACCCGCAAAATGGAATAAATATATTTGCTGAAACTAATGAAGGTTTTCCTTCAAAACTTTCTCTAGCAATTTGAAAAAGTGCTGTATCTCCAACCTTTAAATTTTTAGAGTGCTTAAAAGGCAAAAAAAAATCGCCAAAAGGTGGCACTTCAACAAAAAAACCTTCTAAAGTAGGTTCCCTTCTTATCACCTTTCCCACCAAGAGGGAATAAACAGGAGGTTCCTCCAGGGGGGTAAATAAGGTTTCAACACCGAAAGGAGTTTTTTCTACTTCCCATATGCCAAAGGAAAAGGGTATGCGATAAATACCCATAGGAGTTTTAACTTTAAAAACCTCCTTCAAGGGATTTTAAAATCTATCCCGTAGGGAACAAGCTTTTAGCTGAAGCGACGGAACCCTTTATATCTAAAGAAGGTAAGTTCAGGATTTAATCTTTTTTTATGTCCAACCATTTGGAGAATTTCATTAGAAATAAAATAGTCCTGTTGAAGGATATCTGTAAAGACATACATCCTTCTATAGAAGGAAATTTGAAATATCTGCTTGAAAGGTTGGAAAATCCATTTTTAATAACCGTTTTTGGAGAGGTAAAAGCGGGTAAAAGTTCCTTTATAAATGCCCTTCTAAAAATTCCTGACCTTTGTAGGACCGATGTAGATATTTGCACCGATAGAATTTATTTGCTCAAATACTGTTCCAAGGAAGGAAAGAGAAAAATAGACGAACTTACGGAGGAAATATGTATAAATAATCCCCTTTTGAAGGGGATTACTATTGTCGATACTCCCGGTATTAATTCGGTTTTGGAACACCATACCTATATAACAGAAAATTTTCTACCCAAAAGTGATGCAATTTTGCTTATTTTAGAAGCGGATAATCCACATACCAAACCTATTTGGGATTGGGTAAAGTTAATTTCAAAAAAATTCGGTAAAAAACTAGTTTTCATACTGCAAAAAAGTGACCGCCTAACTTCCGAACAGTTGGAGCGGATTATAAAAAGGGTTAAGGATTATGCCCGCGAAAGCGGGGTTGAAAATCCTGTAATATTTCCCGTTTCGGCTCTTAGGGAACTTCAAGACGAAAAGGGTAGCGGTTTCGATAAGTTAAGAAACTACCTTCGCGAAAATTTCACCGGAGAAGCCCAAAGAAAGCTAAAGCTGGAGGGTATTAGAAAGGAACTTATAAACCTATACGAGGAATGTTTAAAGCGGGTAAACAACCTGATCGTGGAAGCAGAAAATTTAAAATCCAACCTAGAAGAGACTTTGAATTTAATAAAGAAAAAGAAGAAGGAGGCGGATTCCTACAAAAAACTTTTAGAGGATTCTGTGGATAGCTACATTAAAAGGTTGTCCAAAGAAATTCTGTTCCAAGTGGAGGAAATTTCAATAATAGATTTGACCTTTAGAAAGGGTAGGGTAAAAAAATTAATAAGCCAGATAGAGGAAAATTTAAAAGGTAGCCTGAAAAGGTTTATCGAAAATGAACTTATTCCAAAAATTGAACTGTTTGAGGAGGGTTTCCTAAAAGGGGCTGTAGAGGAATTTTCCAAACGGAGGGAGGAATTTAAAAGTTTCCTTAAAAAGGTTGGAAAAGGTAAAATTGACCGCCAAAGATTAACCGGTTTAGCCCACCGTTTTACAGGAACGGCGGAAAATATAAAACTACCCTCCACTGAAGGAGTAATAGCCTTTGTAGGGACCTCCCTTACCGCGGGCATACTTTTGACCTTGTTAAGTAGTTCTTTTATTGTCGATATTACCGGCGGTGTGATAAGTGCTTTGGGCCTTCTAATTGGTTCTACATACCTTCTTAGAAGTAAAAGACAACTGGAGAGGAAAATTGAAGAAATCCTATATAAGGAACTGGGAGAGAAATTAAAAAGGGAAATCTCAAATCTCTTGGAGGAAAGGTTAATGAAAACCCTCGGAGTGATGGAATCTTATCTCAACGATAGGTTAAAAATTCTTGATAACCAACTAGAGGAGCTTAAAAAAATTAAAAACCTTTTGGAGAAAAATTTGGTTGAACTAAAAAAGGTAGAAATAGATTGAATTTTCCCTTTTAAAGGTTTAATTCAATAACAATAGATGGCCTTAACCTTGGATTACGATATAGAGAGGCTTTTATACCTTCACCAAATTTCCAAAAGGGATAGGGAAAGAATAAAATTTCTTAGAACCTTTTTAGGACAATATAAAAAGGAATTGACCAACCTCGTAGCAGATACACTTTACAAATTCCCCGAACTTAGGGAGTATCTTACCCCTTCAACTATCGAAGAATTTAAAAAACTTTTTGAAGAGTGGTTTGATAGGCTTTTAGAGGCAAATTACAATTCGAGCTATTTGAACTATCTTCTATCGGTGGGAGAAAAATTTTTCAACTACGGTTTTTCGCCCCACCACATAATTGTGCTGATGGATTTTGTTAGAAATTATCTGAATAGCAGAATTATTGAGCATATAAAGGAACTTGATAGAGATGAAGAGATAGAAAAATACAGAGCAGCTTTAAAATCATTGAATAAAGTTTTAGATTTAAACCTTGACATCATAATTTCCCACTACGTAGATGTTGAAACCAAAAAGCTGTTGGAATTAGGGAAGATATGGCGTTTAATAATTGGTGCCGCTCAGAAATTCGGCCTGCTGTTGGATATATCTATATTGGCCGGGCTAGCTTTACTGGCTTTTTTCATCATTTTTCTCTTTATCAGCGATATAACCCATATTTTTGGTGGAGGTATAGCCCACGGTATCATCGCCGCCCTCGGTGATTTGCTAATACTTTGGACCATATTAGAGCTTCTAAACAGTCAGATTAAATTTATGTTGGGAGGAGATTTTGCTATATCTTCCTTCGTTAGTGTTGCTTTAGCAGCTACTATAAGGGAAGCGTTGATAGCCTCATTGCAGCACGGAAAACCTATAGAGTTTAAACTCGCTTTGGCTTTAATCATCTTTGTTTTAGGAGTGGTGTTTGGTATAGTCAAATGGTTTGAAATTAAAAGTTCTAAGAAAAGGGCGATAGTCTCCTAACTTTTAACGAGAGAACCTACTTTCTCTCCTTTTACGGCTTTTACCAAATTATCCGCTTCAAAAATATTGAGAACCATTATTGGAATATTGTTTTCCTTTGCCAGTGTTAGGGCGGTGGAATCCATAACTTTAAGGTTCCTATTTAAGGCTTCCATATGGGAAATTTCTTCAATTTTCTCCGCTTTAGGGTTTTTCTTCGGGTCGTCGGTATAGATACCGTCAACTTTTGTAGCTTTTATTATTACGTCAGCTTTAATTTCTGCTGCTCTCAGAGCCGCTGCCGTGTCGGTAGAAAAGAAAGGATTACCTGTTCCTGCTCCAAAAATTACAACCCTTCCCTTTTCCAAATGTCTAATAGCTCTTCTTCTTATGTAAGGTTCGGCCACCGCACGAATTTCCAAAGCGGATAAAACCCTTGTAGGAATTTGAGCTATATTTTCCAAGGCGTTTTGTAAGGCGAGAGCGTTTATTAAGGTTGCAAGCATACCCATATAATCACCGGTAGCCCTATCTATACCTATATCGGTTCCTTGAATACCTCTAAAGATATTTCCACCGCCAACCACTATGGCTATTTGAACACCTTCATTGTAGACTTTCTTTATTTCATTTGAAATATATCTTAGAAAGTTAGGGTCTATTCCCTGGCCCTTTACACCTCCAAAAGCCTCGCCCGAAAGTTTTAAAAGAATTCTTTTGAACTTATTTCCCATCGAGAGGGGAAAATTGTAAACAATGGACAACTTACGTAGGTTTTGGTTTCAAATTACTTCCTCCCGCGAAAGTGCAGGGTTGGTTATAGCTTTCCTAACATTGTTTACCGTATTTTTACCCCACTTCCTTTTTATATTCGTTATATTTAAGCTCGCCTACTTTTTCGGTTTGGAATTGGAAAAAATCCTCCAAAGGAAACTTTTAAGAATAGTTCCTATTGTAGGTTTGGTAGGTTCTTTAATTTCACCTTTTGCAGGAGTATTGTTTATATTCTTGACCGCTTTGGGCTTTAGCTACTTCAATGTCCGCTTAAGGGGTTATTACAGTGCCGATATTTTCAACCGGTTTGTGGAAGATATATTTGCCGGAATCTATATAAGTTTTTCCCTGGATGCTTTAATCCGCATTAAAGAATATTCCACACCCCTTTTATTATCCTTGGTCCTTTCAATATGGGCAGCCGATACAGCTGCCTACTATGTGGGCAAGAAATTTGGAAAAACTCCCTTTGCCAGGTTGTTGTCTCCTTCCAAAACCTTTGAAGGATTTTTAGGCGGTTTAATAGCTGGAACTCTAGTAGGAACGGTATCTTCAACCTATTTCGGTTTGGAATTTAATTCTCCCCTTCTTTGGACAACAGTTGTTTTGATTTCTGTTTTGGGAGATCTATTTGAAAGTTTTATAAAACGCTCTTTTGGAGTTAAAGATAGTTCTAACCTTTTAGGTAGCCACGGCGGACTTCTCGACCGTTTTGATGCCTTACTTTTTGCCGCGTTAGCTTTAGCTTCTTTCCTAAAGTTTTAAAGATTAAATTTTTATTTTCTTTTGAAAATGTTTTTTTATGTCCGTTGACCTTTCTATAGAGCTTTGGGGTATTAAATTCAAAAACCCGGTTTGGGTAGCTTCGGGAACCTTCGGCTACGGTTTGGAAGCAAATGAAATATACGATATATCCCAGTTAGGTGCGGTAGTTTTAAAAGGTCTTTCTTTAAAACCCCGTGAAGGAAATGAACCTCCCAGAATAGTTGAAACTTACTGCGGAATGTTAAATGCTATAGGTCTTCAAAACCCCGGAGTGGAAAGATTTTTAAAAGAGATCTATCCTAAATTGGAAAGAATAGATACCCACTTTGTGGCCAATGTATTTGATGAAACCGAAGAAGGTTATATTGAAGTTATAAAAAACCTTGAGGGAGCTTCAAAAATAGTAGCATACGAGCTGAATGTTTCCTGTCCAAATGTAAAAAAAGGAGGAATGATATTTGGCCACGATGAAAAAGTTTTATCCTCCCTTGTTGAAAAAGTTAAAAAGGTTTCAACTAAACCGGTAATAGTAAAACTTTCCCCAAATGTGGGAGATATAAAAAAATTTGCAAGGGTCTGTGTGGAAGCCGGGGCTGACGGTATATCTCTGATAAATACTTTGCTGGCTATGAAAATTAATGTCGAAAAAATGAAGCCGGAGCTTTCCATAAAAACCGGTGGATTATCGGGACCTGCAATATTACCTATAGCGGTTCGAATGGTTTACCAGGTCTACGAGGAGATAGAAAATGAAATTCCTATTATAGGAATGGGAGGTATCTCTACGATAAATGATGCGCTTGAGCATATTCTTGCAGGGGCCTCGGCTATTCAAGTTGGCACTGCCAATTTTTACGATCCTTTGGCTCCTATAAAAATCATTAAGGAACTTCGGGAATTTTTAGAAAAAAAAGGCTTTTCAAGGTTTGAACAGATAATAGGAAGGGCCCATACTTCTTAGAAAAAATTGAATGACCTGTCGGTGAAACTTTTTTTAAATTAAAACCTCCAATGGTAAGGCAAACGGGAATAAAAATTATTGCAAAGAACAAAACCGCTCCGCGGGATTACGAAATTTTGGAAAGGTATGAAGCCGGTATAGTCCTATTGGGACCTGAAGTCAAGGCTTTAAGAGAACACCCTAACGTATCTTTTAAAGATAGCTTTGTAAAAATAGTAAAAGGAGAAGCTTGGTTATATAACCTCTACATACCTCCTTATCGCCACAATACATTGATGAAAATAGATCCTTTAAGAACAAGAAAACTACTTCTCCATAAAAGGGAAATTAAACGTTTGGCAGGTAAAGTTGAACAGAAAGGGCTTACAATTATTCCACTATCTCTCTACTTTAAAAATGGAAAAGTTAAAGTTGAAATAGCGGTAGCCAAAGGTAAGAAAAAAGTTGATATCAGAAAAGAATTAAAAGAAAAAGCTTTAAAACGAGAACTTGAAAGGCAATTCAAGGGTAAATTTAAACTTTAAAGGTATTTGCTCAATATAATTTTCAAGACTTCCTCTATATTTTCCCTATTAAGTTCCAAATTGTGGGTTTTAAAGAAATTCTCTATTTCTAATTTAATTTTTTTTCTTTCCTCTAGAGGTAATTGTTTTAAAATTCCTCCAATAGAAGAGGGTTTTTGATGTTCCATTGCAAGGTAAACCTTTGAAAAATTTTTTCCTTTTTTCAATTTTTCAAAAAGATTTTTGCACCTTAGTAGGGAGCTTTTCTCCCTCTCGCTTGGAGGGATCACCTCTTTATAGCACCTTTCAAAGGTTTTCTTTATCTCCTCTTCGGGAAACTCCTTTAGGAGCTCTTTTAAAAATTGGACCTCTTTGGGAGATAAAAAATGCCCTCGACCTTTCAACTTTAAAAGGAACTTGTAAAGGGAGGAAAAGGACATTTAAAGGATAGATTACTCGACTTCGGAGCTGTCGCGGTCGAGCTCCGCATACTTTTCCGACATCTTCATAGCTTCCTCAAAGAGCCGTTTTTCGCTCTCTTCGATGGTTTCGACAGCCTTTCTTTCTTCTACAACTTCGCCCTCGGCCTCGCGGCGTTTTTTACCTTCAAGAACGGCGTCTGCAATTTTGGAGGTGAGAAGCCTAATAGATTTAATAGCGTCGTCATTTCCGGGAATGGGATAGTCGATTAGGTCGGGATCGCAGTTGGTATCGGCAATGGCAACTATTGGAATAGCCAACTTCCTTCCTTCGGAAACAGCAATATGCTCCCTTACGGTGTCGACAATCCAAAGAATATCGGGGATTCTTTGCATTTCCTTAATACCGCCGTAGAGCTTTTGGAGTTTGAGTAGTTTCCTTCTTAGTTTGGCAACCTCTTTTTTGGGAAGGATTTCAAAAACTCCCTCTTCCTCCATCCTTTCGAGGAGCTTGAGTTTGAGAATCGATTTTCTAACCGTTTTGAAGTTGGTTAAAAGTCCACCGACCCACCTTTCGTTTACGTAAAAGGCTCCGCACCTTTCGGCCTCTTCTTTGATAATCTGTTTGGCCTGCTTTTTGGTTCCCACAAAGAGAATTTCCGCACCTTTGGCAACTTCGTTAACGATGAAGTTGTAAGCCTGCTCGAGCGCCTCTACGGTTTTGGTGAGGTCGATGATGTGGATACCGTTGCGAACCCCGTAGATGTAGGGTTTCATTTTGGGGTTCCAACGGGACTTGGAGTGTCCGAAGTGAACACCCGCCTCTAAGAGTTCCTTCATAGATACTACAGCCATCTTTTACCTCCTCGGGTTAGTTTTTCCTTCCCGCCGTAGGCAATCCCCAAAGTGGGGACACCCGAGGTTTTGGGCCCTTACAATCCCCCTAAAAGGGACGAGGGCAAAACCCAAACCGCGGGAAGGTTTTTGAAAAAATTAAATTTTATACCGATGCAGGTTGAGGTTCTATACTTTGCCCTTGTTAGGGATTTGGTAGGTAAGGATAGGGAACTCATAAAGTTTACCGGTAAAACTACCTCCGACCTTAGGAAGCTTCTTGAACACAAATACCCTCAAATCGGTAAGGTTTTAAAGGTAAGTAGAATTGCCGTTAATGGTGAATATTACGAAGGGGAACTGAAAGAGGGAGATACTGTCGCAATTATCCCCCCCGTGAGCGGAGGTTAATTACTCTCCCTTTGTAAGGCGTTCCAAAAGCTCCTTTACCGAAATTATTCCCTGCTCCTTTAGACGATAACCGTTTGCTCCGCTTATAAAGACCCCTTCTTCAACATCGCCGAGGTAGGCGGCCCCGAGGCGGTCGGCTATGCAAAAGCCCACTTTCTTTGCCTCCTCACCGTGGTTGCAGGGAACCACGCAGTTGGAAACGCAACCTTTCCAACCGTTGTAGCCGCTTAAAAGTCTCTCTATAAATGGAGTTTTTACAACCCTTAGAGGGAAACCCACCGGCGACTTTAGAAGGATTATGTCCTCTTTTTCGGCATTTAAAAGGAGCCTTTTGTAAACATCGGGCGCGTCGCACTCGTGGGTTGCTATAAAGCGGGTCGCAATTTGAACGCCGGCCGCACCCATCCCCATAAATTTGTCGATATCCTTTTTATCCCAAACCCCTCCGGCCACTATTACCGGTATGTCGCCCCACTTTTTGGCTTCCTCCAAAACGGAAGGTAGAAGGTTTTCCAGTTGGTTTTCCGGTTTGAAACAATCCTCGTATTTAAAACCTTGGTGTCCACCGCTTAAGGGTCCTTCCAAAATCACCGCATCGGGAAGGCGGTTGTATTTTTTCTTCCAAGTTTTGGCTATAAGCCTTAAGGCCCTTGCGGAGGAGACAATCGGAACCAAAGCCACATCGGGGTAATCCTTTGCGTATTCGGGAAGTTTTAATGGCAAACCCGCACCGGTAATAATAAGTTTGGCCCCCGCCTCGCAGGCTGCCTTTACCAATTCGCCGTAATTGGTTACCGCATATAGGATATTTACACCGATAACAGCATCTTTAGAGCCCGCTATATCGTAGGCCATCTGAATTATCTTTTTGAGGGCTTTGGGAGAGTTGGTATTGTGCTCCCCGAGGGGGCGGCCGAACCTATCCCTCTTTACCAGTTCGGGAAATCTATAGCCGGTTCCAACGGCGGAAACAACTCCTATAGCTCCCTCTTTGGCAACGCTACCGGCAAGCCTTTCCCACGAAAGGCCGACCCCCATCCCCCCCTGAATTATCGGAATAGGAACTTCCCATTTACCTATCTTTAAAGGTTTAAGTTGCATAAAATGAATCCTCCCAAAATTTTCCTCATTCATTTTAATAGGAAAATTTCAGGTTAAAACTTAGCAAAATCGTCTGCTGCAAGGTAGGTGCTCTTGTTAACCGGGATAAACCCACCCGAAGATTTGTATCCTTTGATGCGGAATATTTATAAGGTTCTGTTCTGGAAAATTTTTTCTGCGTTTTGGGCGGTATCCTCAAACATTTTTAAAATCCGCTCGTAGGCTTCTAACAATTTTTTTCCCTCATCGGTTAAAAGTGTTCCTTTCCCCCTTAGGCGGACAAATAGCTTTTTCCCAAACCTTTTTTCGGTCAACTTTATATAGGAATGGGCCTTTTTATAAGAAATTTTTAAATTCTCTGCCGCCTTTCGAATGGAACCTGTTTTATCAACCTCTTTGAGTAAAAGGTATTTACCATAACTCAATAAAGGTTCTCCATCTTTTTCTATCCAAACCTTGTAGCGGATTTTCATTTTTCGTTATCCATTTTCCAGTTGATTTGTTTGAGGAAACTTTTTACTTGCTCCTCATTTTGGAGTAGGTCATCTACTATATTTTCCAGTAATGTTAAATAGACCTCTTCCTTTCCTTCCTTTTCCGCCAAATTTTTAATTTTCTCCCACGCACTGGTTCCCGAAAAACTTTCATCTAAGATCTGTTCTATTTGTTTATTCAGTTCCTCTTTGCGGTTTTTATTCACTTTTTAAACCTCCAATAGGAATTTTTTTAAATCCTCCACTCTGTGGAATGTAATATCACCCTGTAAGTTTTCCTTTTGGTGGTCGGGAGTAAAACTACAGTGAACATAAATTAAATTTGAATCACCGTATTGGGTCTTATAACCTTCCGCCATCAATTTATCGGAAATGGTATCTCCAAAATAGTATTTTTCTTCTTGCCCAGCAGCTCCCAGTTTTTCTAGCGTATACTTTAACGCGTAAGGATTTGGCTTTCTGAGAGATATATCGCTCAAAGTATCATCATGAACAATCACATCAAACTTATCTAAAAGGTTGAACTTTTTGAAAGTGTAAATCACATCTTCTTTGGGTCTACCTGTTAAGACACCGAGGCGATATTTTTTTCTTTTGAGCCATTCAAAGATGAACGGTTCAATTAAAAGCCTTTCGTTGTCCTTAATTTTATCAAAGAACCTTATAAAGGTTTCGGTTATCTCTTCAACCGTTAAAGGGATACGATAGAGTTCCCTCAACTTATGGGCTACCGCATTTTTATATTCCTTGGAAAGCTCAACTATTTTTTCAAAAGGAACATTCCACTTAAAGTAAGCCACTATCGCATACGAAACGTAGTAATCGTTATTTATTCCGAACTTAAATTTTAGTTCCTTTATCTGTTCCAACGGTATTTCTTTTCCCAAGTAGTGCTCAACTGTCTTTTTTATAGCAACATGGTAGGTTTGGGAGACATCAACAATAACACCGTCAACGTCAAAAACTAAAACTTTCTCCATTGGAGGTCTATTTAAGGTTATTTTTAACGCAAATCGGAAAAAAGTGAACTATTCCACATCTCCGATACGGAGTCTTAACCTGCAATTTTCCTATAAAAGTGGAAACCTTTAAGTGGAACTTAGTTTTTTTCCAAAACTCTTAAACCGTCAAGAATTTTTAAATATTCCTCCGGAGGTTCGGCATTAAATTCCATCCATTTTTCGGTTCTTGGATGGTAAAAACCCAAATGGTAGGAAACAAGCCAGAAACTATCCTTCGGTAGGAAATCCACCAAACTCCGGACCTCCTTTGGGAGTCTAGAAACTTTAAAACCGTAGGTAGTATCTCCCCATATAACACTACCCAAGCTTTTTAAATGAACCCTTATTTGGTGGGTTCGCCCCGTATATATTTTGATATCCAACAAAGAAGATAAGCCCTTCGGGAAATTTTCTTTAATCCAGTATTCGGTTTTTGCCTCCCGCGCCTTTGGAGAAAAGACAGAAAATTTCTTTCTATCGGAAACACTTCTTCCTATAGGTAAATCTATAATCCCGTGTGCTTCTTTAGGAGGTGGGGTAATTAAAGCCAGATACCTCTTGTCGGTTATCCTATCGTGAAACTGTTGAGACAACTTTCTGTGGGACTCATCATTCTTTGCTACAACCATCAACCCGGCGGTTCCCTTATCCAATCTGTGGACTATTCCCGGTCTATCGCTACCACCCACCGTAGAAAGCTCCTTAAAGTGATATAAAAGCGCGTTTACCAAGGTTCCGCTCTCATAACTCGGAGAAGGATGAACCACCAATCCGGGAGGCTTGTAAACTACCGCAAGGTCCTTATCTTCATAGATAACCTTTAAAGGAATTGGTTCCGGCTTTAGTTCAACCTTTTGAGGTTCCGGTATAGCAACCTCCACAATTTGGCCCCTTTTCAATTTCTTTGAAGGTTTTTTTATTTCAATACCATCGACCTTTACAAAACCTTCCTCTATAAGAGAGGCAATATAACTTCGCGAGAACTCCGATAGGAAGTTATGCAAAAACTTATCCAAACGTTGATTTTTATAATCCTCACCCACTTTAAAGGTGTAGGTTTCCAAAATTTTTCCCATTTAAGGGATTTTAAAATTAGGTTCTTGAAAAAATTTAGGCTTTTATCTTTCGGTTATAGATTTTGAAAATCTAAAAGTAAAAAGAAAGAAAAGCATTAAATATCAAAGTAGAGTTCAAACTCGAGAGGATGAGGAGTAAATCTCAATGCATCAATTTCGGCTCTTTTAGATTCGAGCCATAGTTCAATAAAGTCTTCAGTAAATACATCACCTTTGAGTAAAAATTCGTAATCATTTTCGAGAGCTTTAAGAGCTTCCTCGAGAGAACCGGGCAAGGTGGGTATACCTTCGAGCTCTTCGGGAGGTAGGGAGTAGATATCCTTATCGAACGGTTCGCCGGGGTCGATTCTGTTTTCAATACCGTCTATGGCGGCCATCAAGATTGCGGCGAACGCCAAGTAGGGGTTGGAGGTTGCGTCGGGGAACCTTACCTCTATACGTTTAGCTTTGGGGCTTTGGGAATACATAGGAATCCTTATAGCGGCGGAACGGTTCCTTGCAGAGTAGGCGAGCCTTACGGGTGCTTCGAATCCGGGAACGAGCCTGTGGTAGGAGTTGATGGTCGGGTTGGTAAATGCAGCTATAGCCCTACCGTGTTTGATAATACCGCCGATAGCCCAGAGGGCTACTTCGGAAAGTCCGGCGTATCCGCTTCCGGCAAAGAGGTTTTCGCCGTTTTTCCAAATCGAAAAGTGGGTGTGCATTCCGGAACCGTTGTCGTTGGGGAGAATTTTTGCCATAAAGGTGGCGTATTTGCCGTGTTTTGCGGCTACGTTCCTTACAACGTATTTGTATTTAAAGAGTTTATCCGCCTGGTTGAGGAGGCTGTCGTATCTTATATCGATTTCGGCCTGTCCGGCTGTGGCAACCTCGTGGTGATGAAGCTCCACGGTAATGCCGAGCTGCTCAAGAATTTCAACCATTTCATTGCGGATTTCCATAGTTTTGTCGAGCGGCGGTGCGGGGAAGTATCCTCTTTTGTGAGGTATCTTGTAGCCGGTTCCGTCTACACCCCTGTTCCACCAACCTTCCTCGCTATCAACCCTCCAGTAGGCGTAGTTGGGGCCAACTTCGAAAGCAACGCTGTCGAGGATAAAGAATTCCGCTTCCGGTCCGAAGTAGGCGGTGTCGCCGATTCCACTCTCTTTGAGGTACTTTTCCGCCTTTTGGGCAATATAACGGGTATCCCTCTTATACCTTTCGCCGGTAACGGGGTCGTAGATATCGCAAATTAAAA
>JALSNH010000207.1 GCA_026987085.1 Aquificota bacterium
GGTCCGAAGTAGGCGGTGTCGCCGATTCCACTCTCTTTGAGGTACTTTTCCGCCTTTTGGGCAATATAACGGGTATCCCTCTTATACCTTTCGCCGGTAACGGGGTCGTAGATATCGCAAATTAAAACTGCGGTGTCGGGAACAAACGGATCAACAAAGAAGCTGTTGGGGTCCGGTTTGGCGAGCATATCCGATTCATTAATCGATTGCCACCCTCTGATGGAAGAACCGTCAAAACCCCTTCCCTCTTCGAAGGTTTCTAAAGTGAGCTCCTCGGCGGGAATGGTGAGGTGCTGCCACTGACCGAAGGGGTCGGAAAATCTCAAATCAATAAACTTAATACCGAGGTCCTTAATTTGGGCGAGAACCTCTTCGGGTGTGTATTTGGGCATTCTAAACCTCCTTAGGTTTTTTACAAAACTTTAACTATATCACATCGATTAACAAGCTTTCGGAAAGAAAAGTAAACAAATTTGTAAACAAAAACGGCTAAAGTGATAAATCTTCGATAACTGTTTCCACCGCCCCCTCGGAAAGCATTCTATCCCTTGCTTTCCGTTCCCCTTCGGAGGTTATACCCTTGGAGGCATCTTTAAGCCAAAAGACCTGAAATCCGAGATTAAGACCACCTAAAACGGTATTTAAAACGCAGTAATCGGTCGCCAAACCTCCAACAAAAATCCGTTTTACCCCCCTCTCCCTTAAAAGGTCTTTAAGAAGCGTTCCTTGAAAGCCGGAATAGGCATCGAACTCGGGACGGTCGCCTTTATTAATAATAAACACTTCGGGAGGTAATTTTAAACCGTTTGCAAATTGGGCCCCTGGTGTATTTTGAACACAATGTTTGGGCCAAGGTCCCCCGTTTTCTTTAAAGGAGATATGGTTTTCCGGGTGCCAATCGCGGGTTGCAAATATGGGCGCCCCCGCTTTGGTAAAAAGTTCTATGTACCTATTGGCGGGCTTTATAACTTTATCTCCTTCGGGAACCGGTAAGGCTCCCCCCGGAAGGAAATCTTTTTGTATATCGACCAAAATAAGAGCATCTTTGGGTGTTATTTTCACCCTCATAAAGGGTAAAGATAAGGCTTGGAATCCCCAAAGTTAAAACAATTAAGGGGCTATTTTTATTATTAAAAATATTTAGTCTCCAAAACTAAAATGTTCTTAACAATCTGTTGACAAATAAGGATTAAACTGTTATATTCATCTTTTTGGAAAGGTCAAAACTAAAGGAGGAGGCGGCGAGATGGCTAAACTAAAACCTCTCTATGACAAGATAGTTGTAAAAGTTGAAGAAGCTAAAGAGCAAAGAACTCCATCTGGAATTATTATTCCCGATACGGCCCAAGAAAAGCCTCAAGTTGGTGAAGTGATTGCGGTAGGTGAGGGTAGACTTTTACAAAATGGTGAGGTTAAACCTCTGCAAGTAAAAGTAGGTGATTACGTTGTATTTAACAAATATGCCGGAACCGAAGTAGAACTTGAAGGTGAAAAATATCTAATTCTTTCTGAAGATGAAGTTTTGGCAGTTTTAGAAAAGTAATAAAAACAAAATAAGGAGGTGTGGAGATGGGTGCTAAAAAAATTGTATATGGTGAGGAAGCAAGGGCTAAATTAAAAGCAGGTGTTGATAAACTTGCTAACGCTGTAAAAGTAACTTTGGGTCCTAAAGGTAGGGAAGTTATTATTGAAAAACAATGGGGTTCTCCCGTTGTAACTAAAGACGGTGTTACCGTTGCCAAAGAGATTGAATTGCCCGACCCTCTTGAAAATGTAGGTGCCCAACTTGTTAAAGAGGTTGCTTCCCAAACCAACGATAAAGCCGGTGATGGAACCACTACCGCAACCGTATTGGCACAGGCTATCTTTAACGAAGGAATTAAAGCTATTACTAGCGGCGCCAACCCTATGGATATCAGAAGGGGTATGGAAAAGGCTGCCAAAAAGGTAATTGAAAATCTCAAAAAACTTTCCAAAAAAGTAGAAACCAGAGAGGAAATTGAACAGGTTGCAACCGTTTCCGCAAACAACGACCCCGAAATCGGTAAAATGATAGCCGACGCTATCGAACAGGTTGGTAAAGATGGTGTAATTACCGTAGAGGAAGGAAAAACCGCAGAAACTACCCTCGAAGTTGTTAAAGGTATGCAGTTCGATAGAGGTTATCTATCTCCGTATTTCATAACCAATCCCGAGAAAATGACTTGCGAGCTTGAAAATCCTTATATCTTGATATATGAAAAGAAAATCAACAACATTAAGGAGCTATTGCCCGTTCTCGAGCAAGTTGCTAGAACCGGCAAACCTCTATTCATCATTGCCGAAGATGTAGAAGGTGAAGCCCTTGCAACCTTGGTAGTAAACCACCTCAAAGGTGTTCTCAGAACTTGCGCAGTTAAAGCTCCCGGATTTGGTCAAAGGAGAAAGGATTACCTCCAAGATATTGCTGTAGTTACCGGCGGAACAGCCATTACCGAAGACCTCGGAATTAAACTCGAACACGTAACTCTCGATATGCTCGGCCAGGCTGACAAGGTGGTTGTAGACAAAGAGAACTTCACCATTATCGGAGGAAAAGGTAGCGAAGAAGAGATCAAAAAACGTATCGAACAAATCAAACGTCAAATTGAGGAAACTACCTCCGACTACGATAGGGAAAAACTCCAAGAAAGACTTGCTAAACTTAGCGGTGGAGTTGCTATTATCAGAGTTGGAGCTCCCACCGAAGCGGACCTCAAAGAGAAAAAATACCGTGTTGAGGACGCCGTTAACGCTACCAAAGCAGCCCTCGAAGAGGGAATTGTTCCCGGTGGTGGAACTTCCTTGGTAAGGGCTTCCGAAAATATTGAAAACGAAGTTGAAGTAGATAATGAAGACCAAAAACTCGGCGTTAAAATCATTGCAAAAGCTTGCACAGCTCCGCTTAAACAAATCGCCTACAACGCCGGTTATGAGGGCGGTATGGTTCTTGCAAAAGTTCTTGAATTGGGTAAAGATAATCCTAACCTCGGATTTAACGCCGCTACCGGCGAATATGTAGATATGCTCCAAGCCGGTATTATCGACCCTACTAAAGTTGAAAGAACCGCCCTTGAAAATGCTGTATCCGCTTCCGGAGTATTGCTAACTTCCGAAGCTATTATTGCAAATATCCCTGAAAAGAAAGAGGATAAAGGCGGCGCCGGAATGGATATGCCTGAATTCTAATTCCCTTTCCTTTCTTTCAAACTTTTCCTTAAATGGAAAAATTCCTTGCCGAATGGCACCTTCAAAGGATTGGTAGGTGGCTTACCCTTTTTGGGTATCCTACAAAGATAGTTCCAAAACTCTCTAAGGAAGAGGTTCTTAGATGCTCCTTCGGTAGGTGCACGGTTTTAACAACCTCCAAAAGGTGGTTAAATACCTTTAATCGCTATAAGGTTTCCTACTTAATTCTTCCCAATACGGAGGATTGGAAAACCCAACTCTGTATGGTTTTAAGACATTTTAATATCCAGCCTCAGTTAAAACTTAACTATTGCACCGAATGCCTGACCGAACTTAAACCTATTGACCGCGAGGAGGTTAAAGGAAAAATTCCTTATTTTTCCTACAAATGTGGACGGAATTTTAAAGTTTGCCCTAAATGTGGAAAGATATTTTGGATAGGTGGTCATCAAAAGCTAATGGTGAAAAGTATTAAAGAGATTCAAAAAAGATGTTCCGAATTATTCGGTTAAGACCTATTCGTTTCTTAAAAGGTCTGTAATTTTTTCTCTAACAGCCATAAAGGCGGGGATATAGGAAGCTATCAAAGAGGTTATAACTATGAAACCTAAAACCCACAAAGGTGTATAAATACCGGGTTCCACCGGTAGGTAGGAAGTTAAATAAACATCTTCGGGAACCTTTATAACCTTATAAACCGTAAAAATTTTGGCAATAATCAGGGAACTAACTATACCTAAACCACCACCCAAAATGGCAAGATAAAAACCTAATAAGAGAACAATAGAAGTTATAAACCTTTTTCCAATACCGAAGGTTCGAAATATAGCAAAATCCTTTTGAAGTTCTTTGATCTTCATAAAAAGAAGGGCGGTTATATTAAATGCCGCAACTATAGTTATTAGACTTACAACCAGTATCATTCCGAGTTTTTCCAATTGGAGAGCTTTAAAAAAGTCCCTATTGCTATCTATCCACGTAGAGATATAGTAGTTGGGTAATTCCTTTTCAAGGAATTTTCTATAAAAATCGGCCTTATAAGGGTTTTTTAATTCAACTATGACCGCGTAAGTGCTCGGTTCAAAATTTTTCTTAATAATTTGATAGGGAGCCAGCGCGGCCAAATCGTAAGCTTCAAATCCGGTATGGTATATTCCACAGACCTTATATTTTTCCAATTTTGGAAGAAAACCTACAGGAGTTTTTTGAGCAACGGGATTTATAAGCAGCACTGTAGCGGGTACTTTTTCAATATCTAATTGAAAAGCTAAGTTATTTCCCACTAAAATGCAATTGTTTACTTTACGAACCTTTATCCTTAATTTAGGGAGTATGAATTTTTTAAGGGTTTCTTTATCGCTGGTTATAACCGAAACACCGGCTACGCTTGGACCTTTTTGTATTATCAATCCAAAAGAAGCGACCCAATATATACTTTTGAGTTGATCTTTTAAAGTTTCTTTAACCAATTTTTCCGTTTTAGGGATATCCTTATAATCAAAAAGATATATTTGTAGGTGGGGAAGATTTTTCAATAAACCGTTTTTTACGGCTTTTTCAAAGCCGTTCATAATTCCAACGGTAAAAACTAAAGCGAAAGATGCCAAAAATATTCCTACAAATGAAATAATAGTTATAAGTTTTGTTGAAAGGCGACCGCTCCACAAATAGCGAAAACTTAATTTTAAGAGGAGCATTGGAGTTTTTCTATTAGTTTAACAAGATTTTTTAAGGCTCTTCCCCGATGGGAAATTTTATGTTTTTCATTAGGTTCCATTTCGGCAAATGTTTTATTGTATCCTTCTGGAACAAAAATAGGATCGTACCCAAAACCTTTATCTCCTTTAGGAGTAGTTGTAATAAATCCTTTTACCTCTCCTTCAGAAGCGATAATTTTTCCAGCGTCCAAATAGAGGACTATTGCAGAAACAAATTTTGCCGAGCGGTTTTTTTTATTTTCCAAAGCCTTTAAAAGTTTTCTAATATTTGCAATATCCTCACTGGGTTCCGGTTTTTCCCTTCCAAATACATCTAATTGGTAAAACCTTGAAGAATAAACTCCCGGGTAAGGGTATATTTCGTCTACTATAAGTCCACTATCATCGGCTAAAGTTGGTATTTGAAAAACTTCATAGTAGGTTTTAGCTTTCAAATACGCATTTCCTATAAATGTATTTGCCCATTCTTCGACCTCTACTTTTTTAGGAGGAATTAAAACTTCAATACCTAATGGAGTAAGTATTTCTTTAATCTCTTTAACCTTTTTGGGATTTGATGAAGCTACCAAAACCTTTTTAAGTGACATTAAAGTTGGGAAAATTATAGAAAAAGGAAAAGATTTAAATAGCTTTGGGTTTGCAAACGTCTATTAATTTTTGAATGCTTTCTTCGTGTCCCACCTTTGCTTTTACCTGCTCAACCATATCGTGGTAGGTCGGTTTTTCCACTTTGTAGTAGACACCTATGTGAGCTTTGGCGTTGGGATCGTGATAGTAATCGGCCCAGTGCATAGCTATATCCATAGCCTTTTTGTAATCGGTTAGGTCGGTATGACCGAGCTCTTCGTTGATGTCTACGAGGTGGTCTTTATAGAACTTGTAGCTGTCGAGTTTATTGAAGGTCGGGCAGGGAGATATTACGTTAACGAAGGATAACCCTTTATGTTCTATAGCCTCTTTAATAATTTTGGTCATATGTTTGAGGTTTCCGGCGTAGGTTTGGGCTACATAAGTTGCTCCAAAGGTGAGCATATACTGAATGGGGTTAACAGGGTGGTCGATGGTTCCGTAAGGTGTTAAGGAACCGTACTGTCCCTCCCTGGAGGTGGGGGAAACTTGGTTTTTGGTAAGACCGTAAACTTTGTTATCCATCATTATGATAGTGAGGTCGATGTTTCTCCTTGCAACGTGGGGGTTGTGACCGCTACCGATTGAGAACATATCTCCATCACCGGTAAATACGATTACATCGAGGTCGGGTCTGGAGACCTTAACACCGATAGCGAAAGTGATGGCCCTTCCGTGGAGGGTGTGGGCGTTGTATCCCTTTAAAAAGAGCGGCAACCTTGAAGAGCACCCAATACCGGAAACGCCCACCACTTTGGCGGGGTCCTTTTGGAGTTCGGCCAAAGCCCTTGCGGTTGCGTTCAAAACACCAAAATCACCACAACCGGGGCACCAAGTAGGTTCTACTTCACTTCTATAGTCTTTAGCGGTTAAAACTGCCATAACCAAACCTCCTAAAGTTTGTTTTTTTCCGTTCCTTTTGAAGGAACGGATTTATAAAAAACCCAAAAAGGGGAAAGGTTTAAATAGCACCCACTACGGTGCCGTAAACGTCGGAAGGTGTGAACCAACCTTTTTTAATGTCCTTTTCAATAGCCATTTTTGCAAAGTCAACAATCTCTTTGGGAATGAAGGCCTCACCTCTGTAGGCTACGTAGGAAATGAGGTCCTTTAGGTTGGTGGTAGCCCTTAAAATGAAGGCGAACTGTCCGTGGTAGTTGGTTTCGGGAACGATAACCCTTTTAGCTTTGGAAGCAAACTCTTCGAAAACTTCGGCTTTAACGGGCCATAGCAATCTTGGATAGAACTCGTTTACCGTATAACCCATCTCCCTTAACCTTTGGGCCGCTTCGCGGGCTATGGAAGCGGTAAGACCCCACGATATAATAGCCACATCGGCGTTGTCGCTGTCTATCCTCATATCTTTGTAGTAACGGTCCGCATCTTCCCTAAGAAGAGTTTGAAGTTTTCTGAAACGTTTATTCATCTGTTTAACCCTAATTTCGGGCGTAAATCTCGGGTCGGAATTTTCGGTTCTTTCGAGACCGGTGATAGCGTGCATAGCGTGGGGGTCTCCGGGTATTCCCATAGGTGTTATACCGGTAGGAGTATCGGTTTTATACCTTAGGAATCTACCCGTTTCGGAGCGGAATTGACCCTCCTTGTCCTCTTCCGCGTTATAAACCCACCTATCAACAACCTCTATTTCATCAACTCCATAAGGAATGTTTCCTTTTACAACTACTTTGCCGTCGGGCCTTTGCTCTACTTTAGGAGCGGGGAACACTTCCGACCTGATGGCAAGGGCTCCGTCGGTCATAAGGAAAACGGGTATTTGGTATTTCTCTGCCAAATTAAACGCTTCAACGGCCAAATAGAAGTTGTCCTCAACGGTTGTAGTGGCAAGTATAGCCCTCGGAAAGTCTCCGTGACCGCCGAAAGCGCATATAAATAGGTCCGACTGTTCGTGTTTGGTAGGCATACCGGTGCTGGGACCACCCCTTTGAACGTCAACAATAACTATAGGTAATTCGGTACCTCCCGCCATAGATATAAATTCGCTCATTAGGGAAATACCGGGGCCTGAAGTTGCGGTCATTGATTTTTGCCCTGCAAAGGAAGCTCCAAGTGCCATTCCTAGGGATGCTATTTCGTCCTCGGCCTGATAGAGCCAACCGCCCCTCTTAATAAGGTCCATAACGATATGGTTACCTACCGTTGTTGCGGGAGTAATCGGATATGCTGCATAGAATTTAACTCCGGCAGCAATAGAACCTTTTGCTATAGCTTGATTACCTTCCATAATTACAACGTCTTGCGGTTCTTTCGGTTCGGGGAACTTGTAAGGGTCCTTTTTCTGAAGGTTTTCCCTCACATACTGGCGGCCGAGGTCGAAAGCCTTATAGTTCATTTCGACTATCTTTTCGCCCTTCCTCATAAATTTGGCCTTAATAGCGTCTTTGATGGATTGCTCGGGTATTCCGAAAAGTTCGGATAGTGCACCGAGGGCAATGATGTTTTTGGTGATGTAGGCTTTCATTACGTCTTTGGCCAACTCCGATAAGGGAACCGGGTAGTAAATTACATTTTCAAGTTCCTCTTCGGGTTGATAGTCGGTGCTATCGTAGACCAAAACTTTGGGCTTGTTTTCCTCTTTGGCCCTTTTTAAAAAGACCATATTTTTTTCAACGGCCTCACCGTTGAAAGCGCAAAGGATGTCGAAGCTATCTCCGGTAGAGAAAACCCTATCGTCGGAAATTCTAACGGTGGATTGTGCGTAACCACCCTTAATTTCTGCGGGGTAGGATTTGTAGTTAACGGCCCAGTATCCGGCCCTTGCGGCTGTTTCGGTTAAGAAATCTCCGGCGGTAATGACACCTTCACCACCTTCACCGCCTACCTTAATAACGAGGTCGAAACCTTTATTTGCCATGCTTATAGAACCTCCTACAGGTTATTTCCTAAACCACTTTACACTTAGAGGTTGAAATTTTCAATAGTCCCCATATAAAGCATTGGTGATATTTTTTCCGCAAAAGGTTTTTGAATGAGAAAAATCCCTAGATGTATAAAAAAATTCGAATATACTTACTTTATTTGTAATCGATGATTCTAACCATCTCTTATTACGATTGGCGGTTTTTAAAATCCAACAATTTTCCACATACAGGAGGCGGTTAAATGAAAAGGCTACTACTGCTAGGAGGTGTATTTACCCTCACCTCCTTTGGTGAAACTCTCACACTTAAACAGGCGGTGGATATAGCTATTAAAAACAACCTCGAGATAAAGGCTCAAAAATACAAGGTCCAGGAAAAGTATTACGAATACAAAGCTGCAAAAGGGTATCTATTTCCCCAACTGGGGCTCTCGTATATGTTTATGAGGACAAACCAACCTCCCTATTCAATTATGTTCCGAATGAATACCCATAGTTTGCAGTTTCCCCGTCAAGCTCCCCCTCAGGACCCCAACAATTCCCAGCAGGTCTTCTATTGGACCGCTATGTCCTTTAAAGGAATGGAGGATTACTTCAACAATCCCGGTAGCAACCAGCTTTACGACTTAAAACTTACCCTTCAAATACCGATATGGATGGGCGGAAAGGTTCGCAATATGATTAAAGGAAAACTCTTTGAGTGGAAAGCCCAAGAGTTTATGGCCGGCCGTAAAACCGAAGATGTGGCCTTTCAGGTTGCCGATACCTTCTTAAAGGTTCTCTACGCCAAAGCGGCCGTTAAGGCAACCGAAACCGCTTTAAAAGATGTAAAGCACCACCTTAAGGTTGTGGAACAAATGTACAAATCGGGAATGGCCCTTTTATCCGACGTATTGAGGGTAAAAGTCTATTACGAAACCGTTAAAGCGAAAAACACCGAAGCTAAAAACAACCTTTATGTGGCAAAGAAAGCTTTGGCTTTACTCCTAAACCAAAATTGGGACCCTAAAAATTTAACCGTTGAAGGGTCGATGTATTGTCCTTCACCAAAGCAGGTTCAAAAGGAACTTAACAAACTCTATGAGTGGTCAATTAAAGCAAGAAAGGACCTTATAGCGTTAAGGGAAGGTATTGAGGCGGTTAAATATTATAAAAAGGCAACTTTGGGAACCTACCTACCCGACTTTGTGGCTTTTGGCGAATACGACCTTTACGATAATAAAAGGGTCGGAAACTTTGTAGCAAACTCCTACATGGTGGGTATAGGTTTTCAGTGGAAACTTTTTGACGGGCTCAACGCTTTCAACAAAATTAGGATGCTCAGCGAAAAGGAGAGGGAGCTAAAAACCACCCTCGAATACGCCCAAAAGGGAATAAGATTCCAAATTACAAAGGCCTACAAAGATTACCAAACCGCCTACGCCAAATATCAAGAGGCGCTAACAAAAATCGAGCAGGCAAAGGAAACTTTAAAAATAGTTGAGGCCCGTTATAAGCGGGGGTTGGCAAAGATAGTGGACCTGCTCGATGTTCAAAGCCAGCTCGATATGGCCCGTTTTGAGGAAGTTAAGGCCCTTTACCAATGCAACAGGGCTTACCTTGAACTTTACAACAATGCAGGAAAACTTTGGGAGGTGCTTAAGTAATGAAAGGTTTAGTTAAATGGGGCGGATTTGTTGGTGTAATGGCCGTTACCGTGGCTTGGCTTGGCGGACTTTTCAACTCCAAAATAGCTTTGGCGGAAGTTAAAGAGGAACACAAAGAGGTTGAAGGTTTAAAACTTCTTAAAGTGGAACCTCAAAATCTCCATATAAATGCTGAATTTGCCGGCACTGTAATAGCCCAAGATACAGCCAGAATTTCAACCCGCATAGCGGGCTTTGTTGAAAAAGTTCTCGTCAAAGAGGGTGACAAAGTTAAAAAAGGTCAGCTCCTAATGGTAATCGACCCCAAAGACCTAATTGCGAGAAAGGAGAGCCTAATCCACCA
>JALSNH010000208.1 GCA_026987085.1 Aquificota bacterium
TTGGCCGGGCGTTTGGCGGCCGCCTTTATTGATAACAAACTTACACCTATTTTGGTAATAGTTTCCTTCTTCCTCGGGTTTGTGGCCCTTATGACCACCCCGAAACAGGAGGACCCCGATATCGTCGTTCCAATGATAGACGTTATCGTCCAGTATCCGGGGGCCTCACCCGAAACGGTCGAAAAGAGGGTGGTTGAACCTATAGAGCACCAACTTTGGCAGCTTAAGGATATCGAATATCTCTATTCCGCGGCTGGAGACGGTTGGGGAATAGTCACCGCAAGGTTTTACGTCGGAACGGACCCTGTAAAGGCTTTGGTAAATCTCAACTCCAAATTAATGGAAGGTATTAAAAAGGTTCCCGACGGGGTGAAACTTCCGCCGCTAATTGTGTCCAAATCTATCGATGATGTTCCAATAGTTACCTTAACCCTTTGGGGTAAAAACTACGACAGCTATTCCCTTTACAGGATTGCGGCCGCTATAGAAGAGGAACTTTACAAATTGCACAACGTTTCTACCGTTTTTATAGTTGGAGGAAAACCCCGTCAGGTTACCGTATACCTCGACCCTCAAAAGTTGGAAGCTTATCACATAAATCCTCTCCAGGTGATTCAAATATTAAAAGCTGCCAACTACGGTGGAGATAATGGATTCTTTGTAAAAGATAACCGTGTTATTACCGTTCAAACCGGCAAATTTATCAAGGATAAAAGGGATATAGAAAATCTCGTTATAGCTTACTACAACGGTAAACCGGTCTTCTTAAAAGATGTAGCAACCGTTATAGACGGTCCCTCTCCCGAAAACAAACATTACGTTCTCTTTGGAACAGGTCCCGCCCACGAGGAGAAAGGTATAAAGGAAGACCTCAAAGGTGAGCTACCCGCGGTTACCATAGCGGTAGCCAAAAAGAAGGGAACCAACGCCGTAGATGTGGCCGAAGAGGTAATTAAAACGGTAGAGAAACTTAAAGGAACCGTAATCCCTTCCGACCTGCATGTGACCGTCACCAGAAACTACGGTGAAACGGCAAAAGAAAAATTTGATGAACTTATTAAGCACCTATTTATCGCAACTTTCTCGGTTGTGCTCCTAATTGCGGTGGCCCTCGGTTGGAGGGAGGCTATTGTTGTCGGTATTACCGTCCCCGTTATTTTGGCGTTAACCCTCTTTTTCAGCAAACTTTACGGATTTACCCTAAACAGGGTTACGCTCTTTGCGCTCATATTCTCCATAGGTGTCTTGGTCGACGCGGCAATTGTTGTTATCGAAAACATCCACCGTTGGATGTCTATGGGTAAAGTTACTCCAAGGGAGGCCATTATTCTTGCTACCGATGAAGTTGGAAACCCCAATATTCTCGCAACCGCCACAATTGTAGCTGCCCTAATTCCTATGGCTTTCGTCGGCGGTCTGATGGGTCCCTACATGAGGCCCATTCCTATAAACGCCTCAACCGCCATAGCCCTCTCGGCGGTAATAGCCTTCACCATTACACCGTGGGCGTCCTACTTCTTACTTAGAAATGTTCAACACCACGAGGAATACAACATCAGAAAGACCTTTTTCTGGAAACTCTACACCACCATAGTTGTTCCCCTAATTACCTCCAAAGTCAAAAAGTGGGCCTTCTACTTGGGAGTTCTCGCATTAATGGGATTTTCCCTATGGATGCTCGTGGCCAAACTCGTTGTTGTTAAGATGCTCCCCTACGACAACAAGTCGGAACTCAACATCGTTATCGATATGCCCGAAGGAACTTCGCTAGAGGAAACTTACAGGGTTGCAAAAACTATAGCCGACCAGGTTGTAAAAAAACAAAATATCGTTACCGACTACCAAATCTATGTAGGAACGGCCGCACCCTTTGACTTTAACGGACTTGTAAGACACTACTACCTACGCCAATACCCTTGGCAGGCCGAAATCCATATCAACCTCGTTAATAAGGAAAGGAGAGCTATAAGCTCCCACGAATTTGCCAAATACTTGAGAAAACTGGTTCACCCCTTAGCAGATAAACTTGGAGTTAAAAACTTACAGGTTGTAGAAATACCCCCCGGACCTCCCGTTCTGTCTCCAATTGTTGCGGAGGTTTACAGCCACGATTACAAGGTAGCTCAAGAGGTAGCCTGGAAGGTTAGGGATATTTTCAAAAAATCCCCTTCCGTTACCGATGTGGCAATCTATGCCGACATTGACCGCAAAAAGTACCGCATAACTATCGACGAGCAAAAGGCTAAAGCTAACGGTTTCACCAAACAGGAAATTTGGGCTATAGTTGCCTTGGCCCTATACGGCTACGATGTAACTACCCTTCACACTCCCGACCTTGAAAAGGTTCCTCTAATAGTTAAATTTCCCGAAGGTAAAAGGAGCGGAATAGACAGACTCCTAAGCACCAAAATAATGTCCCGCACCGGTAGATTGGTTCCGCTGAAAGAAATCGTAAAGGTCACCGAGGTTCCCGTAGACCACACCATCTACAGGAAGAACATGAGAAGGGTGGTTTACGTTTGTGGGGACGTTGCCGGTAAATACGAAGCGCCTTTCTACTCCATACTCGATGTTAGGGACAAAGTTCTAAGCATTCCCAACCCTTACGGAAAGATAGAAGAGTATTGGTACCATCTCCCACCGCCGGGTGATAAGCATGTGGCCATCAAATGGGACGGTGAAATGCACATCACCATTAGGGTCTTCAAAGACCTCGGAATCGCCTTTATAGGGGCAATATTCCTAATTTGGGTTCTCATATTGGCTTGGTTCAAAGACTTCAGAATTCCCGGCATTATTATGGCGCCCATTCCTCTAACGTTGGTCGGTATTATTCCCGGTCACTGGCTAATGGACAAAATAATGGGTAATGTCTTCTTCACCGCCACCTCGATGATAGGTTTCATAGCCCTTGCGGGAATTATCATCAGAAACTCGATACTCCTTGTTGACTTTGCCGAACAGCGCCTCAGGGAAGGTGTTCCCCTACACGTTGCGGTTGTCGAATCGGGAGTTATAAGGACGAGACCAGTTCTCCTCACGGCCGCCGCCCTCATAGTTGGAGCTTTCGTTATCATCTTCGACCCGATATTTAACGGTTTGGCCGTATCTCTAATATTCGGAACTATAGGCTCCACAACGCTAACGCTGGTTCTTATTCCCGTAATGTATTACTACTCCAAACTCAAAAAATTTAAAAAACACCCCGATTATGTAGTTCCCTCTCCCGAGGAGGTAAAAAGGGACCTAATGGCGGATTAATTTCCTTTTTTACTTTTTGTTTATCCTAATTGTTGAATACCAAAAGTTTCCGAAAACGGAATTTGAATATGTAAAATCTAATAATGCGTTAATCTATCAGGTAATTTAAAAAAATCAATGCCTCGAGTGTATTACATATTTAAATCGAGAACCTTAAAGAGGAAGGAAAACCCCCCTAATCTTTGAATAATTTCAACACCAAATTGAAAAATTTTCTTTCCTCCAACGGTATTGTTATGCACATCTTTAACCACTACGGGTGGTATACGGAAACTTTTACCTCCGCGAGGAAAAGGTTTTTAGGATTTCTCCTTATTACACGAACTCTCCGAAAGGTTCTATTTCCTTCTCTTTAGATATAGCGAAAGTTTTTAAACCACTTTTTGTTTCAAAGTTAATCCTCAACCGTGTAGGGAAAAGGCTTAACGAAAACCTCTTTAGGGAAAATTTGGGAAGTATTTTCCTAAACGAGGAAGGTAAAAAGATTTCTGTTTTCACTTTTGACCAACTGATGGAGCAAACTTTTTACCACAAAAACCTCAAAAAGAGGATTCCCTATAGACAACTCCTAAGATTGGAACTTTACAAACTTATAAAACACTTTTTGGAAGAGCAAAATTACCAATCTTTGGTGGTGTAGATTGCTTTAAGTTCCTTTTATTGGTTTAACATTCATTTTCCAAAACTTCTAAAGGGTCTATATTTTTGTTCCAAAGTTCAGGGTGCCACCACCAGTGGGAAATTGGATAGCCATCGTTATAAGTCATAGGTTCATATCCTTCCTCTAAAAGTTTCTTTGCATTTTTCCACAATAGCAGGAGAGCTTTTTTCTTTTCCTCACAAGGTATGGAAGAGTCTTTTATATCCTCGCTAAGGGTTTCGAACCAACTCCATTCCTCGCCGGGGGTAAAGTTCCCGCTTTTCCAATCGTTGGAGTTAAATAGAGCTACATACCAAAGGTTGGGCAATTTCTTCTTTAATACCATCTTAATTTGTCCAACTTCTAAATTATCTATTTATGCATTTAGCCCTAAAATACCCCCCGAGGTATACCGTCGAGGATTACCTAAAGTGGGAAGGC
>JALSNH010000209.1 GCA_026987085.1 Aquificota bacterium
TACCGGTTGCTACAGCTATACCTTTACACAAAAAGGAGGGGGCATCGCTGCTAATTGTTCCAACTAAGGTTTTTAGTTCCTCTACACTTAGTGGACTTCCGTAGTAGCTATTTATAAATTCCAAAACAGTTGTTAGGTTGGAACTTCCTCCCCCCAACCCTCCACCGATAGGGATATGTTTCTCGATAAATACCTCAAAATGGGGCTTTATACCCGTTAGTTCCTCAAAGAGTTTCAAACCTTTATAGACAAAGTTTTCCTCTTGAGGTATCTTGTTGGAAGTTTCCACCCTAAGTTGATTGGAGGGTTTCAGATAGATGTAATCGCAAAGGGAGATTTTTTGAATTGGTGTAAATATTTCATGGTATCCGTCGGAGCGTTTACCCAAAATGTAGAGGCCCCAATTAATTTTGGCAAATGATTGCAAAAGGAACATAAAAAGGAAAGGTTAAGTTCCAAATTCCCAACTTTGGAGGTATTTAATCTGTTTTTCCGTAAGTTGGTCGATTTTTACACCCAAAGCTTCCAATTTAAGGCGGGCAACCCGCTCGTCAATTTCCCTCGGAACGGGATAGACCTTTTTCTCCAACTTTTGGTGGTTCTCTTTTATATATTTCGCGCTGAGGGCTTGGTTGGCAAAGGACATATCCATAACGGAGGCGGGGTGACCTTCGGCAGCGGCAAGGTTTACAAGTCTACCGTCCGCAAGAACGTAAATTCTCCTGCCGTCTTTTAGCCTGTATTCTTTAACGTTGGGTCTTACCTCCCTCATACTTTCGGCCATAGCTTCGAGGTCGTGGAGATCTATTTCAACGTTGAAGTGGCCGCTGTTGGCCACTATAGCGCCGTCCTTCATTACCTCAAAGTGTTCTTTTCTAATTACGGAGGTGTTTCCTGTAACGGTAACGAAGAAATCTCCAAGTTTGGCGGCCTCTTCCATAGGCATTACCAAGTAGCCGTCCATACGGGCTTCGAGGGCCTTTATAGGGTCAACTTCGGTAACTATAACAATAGCTCCCATACCGCGGGCGCGCATTGCCACCCCTTTACCGCACCATCCGTAGCCGGCCACTACAAAGTAGGAACCAGCTAGTAGCCTGTTGGTAGCCCTCAGTATACCGTCGATGGTGGACTGACCTGTTCCGTAGCGGTTGTCAAATAGATGTTTGGTTAGAGCATCGTTCACCGCAATTATGGGGAACTTTAGAACCCCATCCTTTTCCATTGCGCGGAGCCTTATAACTCCGGTGGTAGTTTCCTCCATTCCGCCCCAAATTTTTTCGGCCAGCTCGGGATACTCTTTGTGGATTGTCGAAATGAGGTCCGCTCCGTCATCTATCACTATTTGAGGTTCCCTTTTGATAATTTCCTTCAAATGTTGGTAGTAGGTTTCCCTATCCTCGCCCCGGATTGCAAAAACCGGTATGTCGTAATACTTAACAAGCGCGGCGGCCACATCATCTTGGGTGGATAGCGGGTTTGAAGCCGTTAGGTAAACGTTTGCACCACCCTTTTTGAGGGTTATCATCAGGTTGGCAGTTTCGGTGGTAACGTGGAGACATGCACCGATAGTTATTCCCTGAAAGGGCTTCTCCTTTTCAAACTCTTCACCGATTTTTCGAAGGACCGGCATATCCTGACCGGCCCACTCGATGCGGTTTTTACCAAGTTCGGCTAAAGACAAATCCTTTACGTGGTACTCCATAAAAAAAGATTGTCCAAAGAAAGGTTAAAAAAGACCCATATTTCCAAAGAGGGAACTTTTCGTTTTTTCTTTTACCTTTTCTTTGGCCTTTTTATGAAGCTCTTTGAAAGCCCTTTTTAGGTTATCTTCCAAATCCTTGCAA
>JALSNH010000210.1 GCA_026987085.1 Aquificota bacterium
AATTTGTAAAAGTGGTATTTCAAATAGCGGCCGTCAAAAAAGTAGATAGGGTTGGCCGCATAACCCCAAATTAAAACGCCAAAGTGCAGGTGGTCGCCCAACGCCAAACCGGTTGTGTCGGTGTGTCCGATTACTTGTCCCTTTTTAACAAAGTCACCCTCTTTGACGGTAAAGTCGTTGAGGTGGCCGTAGAGGGTTTCAACCCCAAATCCGTGGTCGATAATTACCGCATTTCCGTAAATTTTTAGGTGGCCGACAAAAATAACTTTTCCGTTATTGGCAGCAACAACGGGAGCGTGGCGGTATTTAGCCAAATCAAGCCCTTTGTGAAAGGATTCGCTAATTAATTTACCGTTATAGTAGTAAAAACGGTGGTCTCCGTAGCGGGCCATTACCGCACTACCCGGCAGTTGCAAAAACCTATCCTTTGCATAAAGTTCGGCAGATGAGTTTTTTCCTATCTTCCATAGTTTCTTTTCGTCCTCTTTGCGGTAAACTTCGTTGATGGTTTTAAACTGTTCAACCAAATTCTCCGGTTTGTTGAAGTATTTCAAAACAATTTTTAACAAAGTTTCCTTCGAAAGTGTTATTTTTACTTTACGGAATTTAACAAGCCTTACAGGAACGGGAACAAATTTCTCAACTTTATTTCCGGCCAAATCCTGAGCCTCAATATAGAAACTTTCGGGAGTTTTTAAGGCAAAGAGGGGAACCGTAAAGGTGGTTTTGTAAACGTTGTTTCCAACCTCAAGGAGGGGAAATGTTGCATTTCCAAACCTTATATAGGCATCTTTTAACTTCTCAGAACTTCTTACGGTAAGAACGCCCGGCTCACCCACTTTAAGGTAATGGGGTTCATCTAATATCTCCAAAAAAGGAGGATTTAAATCTACAGTAAAGGTTTCCTCCAGAAGCTTTTCTTCCTTAAAAGGAAGTTTTAAAATAGCCACCACTTTAACAGGACCATCTGTAAACCCTGCATCTTTTGGTTTTAAAGTATAGGAACCTTCATATTTAGAAATAGGACCTTTATAAAGTTCTACCCTTTTACCATTTTGTTCTGCGAATATCCTTATTTCCCCAAATGGTATGTTAAAATTTGAATTTACTTTGATTTGTAGTGGTGTTTCCAGACCCCATTTTTGCAAGGTAGAAACAACTTCTATATTAACCTTTAAATTGTTGTAGATAAAAAAGATTCCCCCCAAAAGAATTAACAAAGCTATTAAAAAACTTGCTAAAATTACCTTCCGCATAAATAAAAAACTCTACTTAGAAAGTTAAAATATACAAAATTAGTAAGATATTAAATTAATTTCATCTTAATGAAAGGTCAATTCACAATTTTGGGGACCTCTTCAGCTATTCCTACAAAAGAAAGAAATCATCCAGCTATATACTTTCAATACGGAGGGGAGGCCCTTCTCTTTGACTGTGGGGAAGGAACCCAAAGGCAGATACAGCTAGCAGAACTTTCCTTTTTTAAAATAAATCGGATTTTTATAACCCACCTCCATGGAGATCATGTTTTGGGACTGCCAGGTTTACTGCAAACCTTAGATTTCCACGAAAAGGAAAATATCAAAATATTTGGACCTGTAGGAGTAAAAGAACTCGTAGAACTATCCACAACCAGGTGTTTTTATATAAATACCGAAAAACTTAAAGTGGAAGTTTTTGAATTTGAGGAAACTAATACTCTTTTTGAAGTTTGTAAAGGAGAAAATTACACTATCAAAGGTGTATTTTTGAATCATAACGTTCCCTGTATAGGTTTCTCTTTTGAGGAAAATCCTCGTTTTAAGTTCGATAAGAAAAAAGTAAAAAGTTTAGGTTTAAAAGCCCACCACTTTAAGGAGTTGGAAAAAAAGGAATTTACAACCGTAGGAGGAAAAATTTTTAAAAAAGAGGAACTGGGAAGCTGGCAAAAGGGTTTTAAATGGTGCTATATTACCGATACCTATTATAGTGAAAATATTTTTCTCTTAACCAAAGATGCCGATTATGTAATTATTGAATGTACATACTTCAATGAAGATGAACTAGCCGAAAGAGCTAAACATCTATCCTTTAATATTTTTAGAAAAAAAATTTATCCGGTATTCCAGGAACAGGGAGTAAAAAAAATAATTCTCACCCACTTTAGTAGAAGATACAAAGATTTAACCCCCTTCGAAGAAGCTATAAAAAAATACAGAATGGAAAATGTAGTATTGGCTAGAGATCTATTGAACTTTACCTTTTAACACTAGCAACCTCTGTCCTTTCCTTGCAGCTGAAAGTTTACAAAGCAAAGAAGAACATAAAAAAACTTACTATGTTAGAGAAACTAATCTCTATACCTTGCAAGGGCTAGTTTTTCTTCTTCCGAAACCGGTCTCATTACAAAAACTTTGTCCCCCTCACGGACCCTTTCAACAACCTTTAACCCTATACGGGTTGGAGCCTTTGCAACCTCTATAGGTTTTCTATCTATCTGCATACTTTCCACCTTTTGGCGGACAACTCCTGTTTTTTTACCGATAATGTGGATGGTATCCCCTAACTTCAATTCGCCGGTTTCTATTTTTACTTCGGCAACTCCTATGCGGGGGTAATACTTTTCTACGACTCCCACGTAAACCTTCTGTTCGGTTGCTTTTGAACGGTTAATTCCAAAAGAAGGTGCTCCAAAGTAAAAGCCGCCGTCCCAATCACGGTGGTAAACTTTGCTTACCATTTCTATAAGCTCTTGGCGGAGCTTTTCGTTAAAGGAGCCTTCCAGCAGGGCATCGCGGGCGGTTCGGTAGGCCTTGGTGACCATATAAACGTAATCGGGATTTTTGTTTCTACCCTCTATTTTCCAAGCGTCGGCAAAGGTTAGGTATTCGACAATATCGAGCGTCATTAGGTCGGTTGCCGAAAGTATATAGTCCTCGCCGAGGATAAACTCCCTATTTCCGGCAGTATCGTTGAGGTCCCTGATTTTTACCTCGAACTTGTGTCTGCAAACTTGGTAGCATTCGCCTCTGTTTGCGGAAGTTTTAAAAATATCATGACTCAAAAAGCAACGTCCAGAAATTGCCATGCACATAGCGCCGTGAACAAAAATCTCCACCTCGAGACCGGTATTTTCCTTTAACCTTTTTAGTTGTTCTAAATTCAGCTCCTTAGCGGGAACTATTCTTTTAACTCCGAGCTGTTTAAAAAAGTTTGCACTTACTGTGTTGGCTATTCCGGTCATTACCGACATGTGGGTCTCTATACCGAGTTCCAAACTTTTGAGGATTACCGCCATATCCCAACCTATAACTGCGTCTATTCCGGTCTCCTTTACGGCGTGCAGAACCTCCTCTACGTAGGGGAGGTCATCGTCGTAAACCATCGAGTTGAGGGTCAAATAGGCCCTAACACCCTTTTCGGCGGTAAATTCCCTAATCTCTTTTAAATCCTTTAGGGTGAATTTCTTTTTTAAACTCCTCTGGTTGAGTTTATCCAAACCAAAATAGACCGCTTCCGCTCCCGCCTTAATCGCGGCGGCCAAACTCTCCCAGCTGCCCGCCGGCGCCAAAATTTCCGGTTTTAAAGCCATCAATGGGTTTAAATTTCTCCGCTCCTAAAGAAGTTTTCGATGTTTCTAAACATAGAATGGAAAGGAAAAAGTTTACCTTTTGGAGCTTTTAAGCTCCCTTAAAACCCTTTCAAGGGTTTCTAAGAAGATATTATTCTCTTCAGGTTTTCCAATATTTACCCTTAAGCAACCTTCCAACCCGGGTAGGTAGGAAACGTTTCTTATTAGGACTCCCTTTTCGAGGAGCTTTTTATGGACTGTATCCGCATCGAAAGGTGTTTTAAATAGGAAAAAGTTCGCTTTTGACGGAAAAACTTTAATCCCTTCCATTTTTTGGAGTTCTTTTAAAAGCCTTTCCCTTTCGGAGATAACCTGTTTTACCGCCCATTTAATAAAATCCAAACCCTCGGTAAGCACTACCTTGGCTATTACCTGCGAGGGATAGGTTATATTAAAGGGAAGTTTTACTTTGAAAAGTTCCTTTATAAAGTTTTCATCGGCTATTAGCGCACCCACCCTTAGGGAAGCTAGTCCTATTTTCGATAGAGTTCTCAAAACAACTATATTTTCCGAAGGGTCAAGAGCTTTTTCTATATAACTTTCTCCACTAAAATCGTAGTAGGCTTCGTCGGAAACCATTAGAGAAACAAGTTTCCTTAGACGGTTTAATTTTTCCTTAGAAAAGAGATTCCCTGTGGGATTGTTGGGATAGGAGATAAACATAAGGGCGGGTTTGTAGTTTTCTAAAATTTCCGCGAAGCGGCTTTCATCTAAATCTAAATCTTCATTTAGCGGAACCTCGTAAACGGGCCGTCCGAGCGTGTCGGCAACCACCCGATACATTGGAAAGGTAGGTATTGGATAAGCTATTGCCTCGTAATTTTCACCTATAGCGATGGCCAAATAAAAAATGAGTTCGTCGCTACCGTTGCCAAGAATTATATTTTCCGGTTTTACTTTCCAAAGTTTGGCCAATATTTCTCTTAGCTCGGTTGCGTAGGGGTCGGGGTAGCGGTTAAATGGAATTTTTGCTATCTCTTCCTTAATTTTAGCTTTTAATTCTTCTGGAAGGTCGTAGGGTAGTTCGTTGGAAGAGAGTTTTACCTTTGCAGGGGAAGTTTCGGTTTTATAAGCCTTCAGATGGTCTATTCTTTTGGCAAAAACCATTTAAAGGAAAATAGGTTAAAGCGCATCCTTTAAAAGGTTGGAAAATTCAACTTTATCCAGTTGGGGTTTCAAAAGTTCCAACATCCTTTCGGCGGTCTTTCTAATTTCCCATTGGGCTGCCTTTTCGGTTCGTTTTTTTAGAAAGTCCAAAAGCCAAGGTGTGGGACCCGAAACAACTATGGTCGATTGCCTGCCGTGGGGAAGGATAAATCTTGCATCTTCTTTTGGTATTTTTAAATCTTCTGTAAGAACCTTATAAAGGTTGTTTGCCATTTTGTCCCACGAGCGGAAAAGTTCCTCCGCATTTCCCTTGAAAGAGGGAGGTATCACCGAAAAATTTTCCTTTTCGGAGGCATACCTTTGGCTCCTTTGGGAGAAATTTAGGGCTGTATGTCTGACCAACTGATGGGTTGCTACCCTTGAAATTCCACTTATGTAGAAGGTAAAATATCCAAAACCTTTATAGGTCCCTCCCAGTAAAACGACATTTTCTTTCCTTCCAAGGGATTTTATTGGAACCTCTACCTCGGAAAGTTTTGCAAATACTTCATTCCTTTCACTTTCGGTAAGTTCCTCAAGGTAGTGGCGTAGGGAAACACCTATATAATCGGGTGCAGACTCGTTCCAGTAGCTCTTAAAGTATTTAGCTCCTATGTAGAGGGCTTTTTCCTTTCCCACCTTTTTATAAGCAAAGGAGTGGGCAAAAACTGAAAAGTGTTTCCAGTTTGCCAATTTTGATAAAAATTGAGCCCGCTCGCGCGGGGAGGAGACTTTCGGTTCTTCAAGAAGTTCTTCCAATTTCTTTTTACTATAGCAGACCCTTGCACCTATTGCGGTTAAGGGAAAGGTTTCTATAAAATCCTGCCATGTAAAAATCTCTTTCACAGAACCCATTTAATGGATAAAGGTTAGCTAAACGGACTATCTTAATAAGAGATTAAAAAATTCCCTTATTTAGCTTAAGCTCATTAAGCAAATAGATGGAAAAGATGGTAAAAATATCTGCAATACTCACTACCTTTAATTGTAGGCGGTTTGTTGAAAATTCCTTAAAAAGTATCCTTAACCAAAGCTATAAACCCTTTGAGGTTATAGTTGTGGACGACCACTCCACCGACGGGACTTTCGAAATTTTAAAGAACCTCCAAAAGGAATATGACTTTAAATTGCTCCAAAATGAGGAGAACCTTGAAAGGTGTCAAACCCGAAATAGGGGAGTAGAGTTGGCAAAAGGAAACTACGTATGTTTTTTGGATTGCGACGACCTTTGGAAGGAAAATTTTTTGGAAAACCTCAAAAAGATTCTTGAAAGGGAGCCCGATGCCGTTTACGGTCCTCCTAAAGGTTTTGTAAACGCCGAGGGGAAGGTTATAAAAGAAAAAAAACCGTTAAAGGTTCCCAAATTAAAAAGGCTCCTTTTTGCGGGAAGAATGGCTTACCCTTCCGGAAGTTGCTTTAAAAGGGAGACCTTTAAACGGCTGGGCGGTTATAAAGACCGCTACCTTATGAGGGAAGATTGGGAAATCTTTTTAAGGTTCTATGTTAATAAAGCCAAAATAGAACTTTTACCTTTAGGTAATTACTACATAAGGGAGCATTCCAACCGTTCCAGCAGGAGTAGAAAGTTTTTAAGAGCCACCCTAAGGGTTTTTAAAGATTACTCTCCAAAACTTCAAAAGGAGGAAAAGGCTCTTATATCCCTCCATTTGGCGGCCCAATGTCTAAGATTCGGTTTTCCATCATGCGGACGGAAATTGTTTTTTGAAACCTTAAAAGGGTATCCGAAAGCTATCACCTTCAAAAGGGAACTTTGGGAAGTTTTAAAAAGACTCCCGAAAGGGTTTAAAAAATAAAACGGGCTACTTGGTAGGTTAGAACCGATAAAATCCAAGCCACCGTTAAATTCAATGCAATTGAAAAAAGTGCAAATTTTGGCCCGAACTCCTGCCACATCACCGCAACGGTTGCGGCGCAAGGGGTATATAGAAGCACAAACACCATAAAGGCCAAGGCGGAAGCCGGCGTAAAAAGCTTTTTTATCTTTTCTAAAATGGAAGGTGGGGCACTTTCCACCTTAAAGGCGGAAGGAATCAGTTGGTCCACCAACATTTTTAGTGAATCAACAACCGCCTCCACAAAGGAGGTTAATTGCTCCTTTAAATCTTTCCAAAAGTTGGGCTTTATAACCTCGCGTTTCTCCTCTTGGACACCTAAAACTGTCCCGTAGGAGGTTATAATTATTTCTTTAGCCAAAAAGCCGGGAATTAAAACCGCAACATTCTCCCAATGGTTTCCAAATCCCGCAGGCACAAAAAGGGGTTGAATTGCGGAGGAAACCTTACCCAGGAGCGTATCTTTAGGAGGTGTCCCGTAGGGGATATTTAACAGAACCCAAACTCCGAGGTTGGCAAAGAATATAACCGTTCCCGCACGGTGGACAAATTCCCAAACCGGTGTCCACATAGAGCGGATTAACTCTTTAAATGAGGGCAACCTGTAGGGTGGAAGTTCTATAACAAAGGGAAGCTCCGTTAGGTGTTTTTTAAATAGGGTACTCCTCAAAAGGAAAGCTACAAATATGGCAACGAGAACCCCTAAAAGGTACATAGAGAAAATGGCAACCGCCGGATGGTCGGGAAAGAAAGCCATAGCGAGCAGGGCGTAAACCGGCAACCTTGCGGAGCAGGACATAAAGGGAATTAAAAGGGCGGTTAACTGTTTTAAATAACTATTTTCCAATGTTCGGGTTGCCAAAACCGCGGGAACGTTGCAACCGAAACCCAATATCATCGGAACGACCGATTTGCCGGTAAGACCCAAGGCCCTCATAAAGCGGTCCGCAACAAAGGCGGCGCGGGCAAAGTATCCGCTATGCTCCAAAAAGCCTAAAGCTATATACATAAATGCCAATACGGGTATAAAGGTGGCAAAAAATCCTATTCCGCCGATAATACCGTCCTGAACAAAGGAAATTAACCACTCGGGAGAATTTACTTTTTCCAAAATATAGACGGTATATTTCCCAATAAAGTTGTTAATGAATCCGTCCAGCCACTCCATAAAGGGGGCGGAGAGGTCGAAGGTAAATTTAAAGACAAAAAACATAACCGCAAAAAAGAAGGGAATTCCGAGGTAGGGGTTGAGCAAAATCTGGTCCAATTTATCTTGGAAACTCTCCCCGCCTTCGGCGGGCTTTTTTAATATTTTTGAAACCAACCTGCTTACCGCCCTATAGCGCTCTTCCGTAATCGCCTCATCGGGAGGCATATTGTAGGCCTCGCTTACATAGTGCCTCTCCTTTTTACAACACTCCGAAAGGTCGAAGTTGAATTTTTTCCTTAAAAAGTCCTCCAGATACTCGTCCTTTTCGAGGACCTTAATATCGAGCCACCTTTTCGGGAAAAGTTTATAAAA
>JALSNH010000211.1 GCA_026987085.1 Aquificota bacterium
GATAGGTCGTAGGTTTTCATTTCTTTAAAAGTTGGGACATTTTAAGTGTTTTCTTTTTGGTTGAAGAAAGATTAAACTTATGGACCGTGTAATAAAATTGTTGTCAGTAAAACCTTTTGCAGTTGTAGGTCATAGAGGTTCCAAAGAAGAGTGCGCGGAAAATACACTTCCCTGTTTGGAATATGCAATTGAAAATGGAGCCGAAATTGTGGAGTTTGATGTTCGGCAGACCAAGGACGGAGAGTTGATTCTCCTTCACGATGAAACCTTTGAAAGGGTAGCCGGTTTGAACAAAAAACCTTCGGAGTTAACTTTAAAGGAAATTAAAGAAACAGTTAGAGTTTTTGGAGAATTTGAAGTTCCCACTTTGGAGGAAGCTCTAAAGCTTATAAAGAACCGAGCGGGTATTTTTGTAGAAATAAAGGAACCGAAAACAGTCGGTAAGATAGTGGAAACCGTAAGAAGGTTTGGAAATACCGACCTAACAATGTTTATCTCTTTCTATCCCGAAGCACTTGCGGAGGTAAAAAGTATCGATAAAAACCTCTTTACAGGGCTAATATACTCCAAACCTAACGGAGGTATTTTAGAAGCTAAAAAACTAAAAGCGGAAGCTGTATTACCTCGCTGGCCGCTGGCAACTCCAAAAGCCGTAGCCTTTGCCCACCGTCTAAGGCTAAAAGTTATTGCTTGGGTTGTTAACGATGAAAAGAGCTTAAACAGATGTTTGGAAGCAAAAGTTGATGCGATTGCCACCGATAGAGTTAGCTGGTTGGTTGAAGAAAAAAAGAAACTAACAGATACGGGGTAAAATTTCTCCGGTAGGAGGTTCCAAAAATCTTTCCACCCCGTAAGGGGTTTTTATTATTACCCTGCCTTTGGGATTTTCTTTTACCTCACCAATTACGGATGCATCTCTTCCTAAGGGGTGTTCCTTTAAAAGTTTTATAGTTCTTTCTACCTCGTGGGGTGGCACCGCTATAACCATTCTGCCTTCCGATGCTAAGGTGTAGGGGTCGATACCCAAAAATTCGCAAAGGCCCAATACCTTTTCGTCTACGGGAATTTTTTCCTCCTCTACATAGATGGCAACTTTTGAACTTTGAGCCCATTCATTCAAAACCGCCGCCAAACCGCCCCTTGTTGGGTCCCTCATTGCATGAATTTCTATACCCTCCTTAAGGAGAGGTTCTATAAGTTCCCATAAGGGAGCACAGTCGCTTTTAAGACCTTCAAAGTCCAAACCTTCCCGAAGGGCAAAAATGCAAGCTCCGTGGTCTCCAACCGTTCCGCTTACAATAATTTGGTCGCCAACCTTCAAATTGCGGGCCGATATACCTTCTTTCAAAACTTTACCGATTCCTGAAGTTGTTATAAAAAGTTTGTCAACCGCTCCGCGAGGAACAACTTTAGTATCCCCCGTAACAATTTGCACGCCGACCTTGCGGGCGGTTTCCGCCATCGATTTAACGACCCTTTCCAGTTGGGAGAGCTCCAAACCCTCTTCAATAATAAAAGAGACCGCCAGGTATAGAGGTTTAGCCCCTACGGCGGTAAGGTCGTTTACGGTTCCGGCAACTGCCAACTTTCCTATATCCCCGCCGGGAAAAAATATAGGAGAGACGGTAAAACCGTCGGTTGTAAATGCCACCTTGCCCGAAACCTCAAGTGTGGCACTATCTTCCAAAGCTTCCAAAATAGGGTTCGAAAAGTATTTTATGAAAAGGTTCTTAATAAGTTCTTGAGTCTCCTCTCCACCACCCCCGTGGGCCAATAAAATCCTCTTTCCCATATAAGGGAAACAGATTAAAACTCCTCCACAAGATTTTTTAAAATCTTTTCCTCCGCGTTCGGTATAAAAAGCCTTTCCATCAGCTTTGAACGTTCCTTAAGCAGGCGGCTATCCTTAATATGTTCCATAATAATTTCCAAAACTTTGGTAGGTTCCAGTTTATCCTCCTCAAAAAGGAAAGCTCCCCCTCCATCGGCAAAGTAGCGGGCATTAAAAAGCTGATGGTTATAAACCGCATAAGGGTAGGGAACAAAAATGGTCGGTATACCGAAGAAGGAAAGCTCCATAGAGGTTGATGCCCCCGCACGGGAAATTGCAAAATCGGAAACCCTTAAAAGTTTTCCTATATCATCTACAAAAGGGTAAATTCTCAGTTCAACCTTTAGAGGGAGTTTTTCATATTCCTTCTTAACGGTTTCAAAATGTCTTTCACCCGTTATATGAATAACCCTTATACCTTCCAAAAGAGGAACAAGCTTTAAGGCCAAACCGTTCAGAGTTTTTGCACCCTGCGAGCCTCCCAATATAAGGAGGGTAAACCTATCCTCCCAACCCGGTTGTTTTAAAATCGCTTCCCTTTTAAGGCTTTTGTATTTTTTAAGTTCCTCGCGGAGTGGAAGACCTACAACTTCAACCCTTGAAGTTTTGAAAAATCTTTCGCTCCCCGGAAAGGTTAGAAAAACTTTTCTTGAAAACTTTGAAAGGACCCGGTTTGCCGCACCGGGAACCGCATTTTGCTCGTGAATAAAGAGCGGTCTACCCTTAAAACGGCTGGCCAAACCGAGCGGAACAGAAGTGTAGCCCCCAAATATGAGAGATACGAAACTTTTTCCCTTCAAGGTATTTGCTATTTTTATCCCCTCAAGGGAAGTAGAGAGCAAATAAAGAAACTTACCAAAAGTTGAACTCCCTTTAAACTTCCTAAAACTGGAAAAGTAAACCTTGTCAACCTTTAAAAGGTTTCTCTTCTTATATTCGATACCCCTCTTGTCGCCGAAAAAAACAACCTCTTCAAAAGCTTTCTTTTTGAGAACGTAGGACAAAAAAGCTAGGAGCGGATAAAAATGGCCTCCCGTTCCCCCTCCCGATAGGGCTAAAACCTTTTTATTCTTCATAATAAAAAGCCGCCTTCGGCGGTATTTAAATAAGGGATTCCGCCAAACTAATCATTCTTTTCACATGGGCTGCCGACTTTTGAAGTTCTCTAAGTTCGCGTGCGTTCAAAGTAACCAACTCGTAATCCTCTATACCCTTTCTACCCAACATAACCGGCAGACCGACGCAAACATCTTCGAAACCGAACCAGTCGGCCACCTCTCCCTCAACGTATACCGAAGCGGGTAAAATTCTATGCAGGTCGTTAACGATACTTTCCAACATTACAACAACCGAAGCGGCCGGAGCCGAGTAGGCACTCGTTCCCATATAGGAAACAATAATGCCTCCACCTTTTTTTGTTTTTTCAACAATATCCTCTATATCCTTTTTCCCAAAAAGGAACCTTATGTTTGTATTCCCAATAAAGGTTTTCGATAAAACCGGAACCATCGTATCACCGTGGGTTCCCAAAACCAAAGCTTTTATATCTTTTATGGAAACTTTATTAAGCTCCTCCGCCGACTTTTTATAAAGAACTTCCTTCATTCGGGCGGTATCCAAAACCCCCGCCATACCCATAACCCGTTCTTTCGGAAAACCGGTAAATTTAAGGGTCATATAGGTCAAAACATCAACAGGATTGGAAACTACAATAACTATCGCATTGGGAGCGTAGGTTTTAATCTGTTCCGAAAAGTATTTAATAAGCTCTAAATTCACCTTTAAAAGGTCCTCACGGCTCATTCCCGGCTTTCGTGGAACCCCGGCGGTAATTACCACAATGTCGCTATCCTTTAGTTCGTCCCAACCCTCTTCATTGTAGGAAACACCCTTAACTTTAATATCGTGGCCTAGTAGATAAACCATTTCATTGATGTCGTAAGCAATACCCTTCGCCTTATGGATACCCTCCTTAGCCCTACCAAAGATATATATATCTCCCAAACCTTTTATCGCTGCGTAGTAGGCTACATTCTCTCCAACCTTACCGCTACCTATGACAGATATTTTTGGTTTTTTAAGCATTTGGAAAAATTTTGCCACAACCACTATTGGTTCAAACTTGGCAAAAAGAAAAAAAATGGGAATTAACCGCTTCTCTTTTCCCTTTTATAGGCAAGGGCTTCCCTAATAAAGTCGGCAAAAATCGGACTCGGTTGGAAGGGTTTGGATTTAAACTCGGGGTGGAATTGGCAACCGATATACCAACGGTGGTTTTTAAGTTCTATAATCTCCGCCAAACGGCCATCGGGCGACTGACCTGAAACGACCATTCCCGCATTTTCAAACATCTCCCTATAGGCCGGGTTGAACTCGTAGCGGTGGCGGTGCCTTTCGTAAATCTCCCTTTTCTTATAAATATCGAAAGCTTTGGTTCCTTCCAAAATAATGCAGGGGTAGGCGCCTAGCCTCATAGTTCCTCCGAGCTGTTCAATATTTTTCTGCTCGGGCAAGATGTCGATAACCGGGTGGGAAGTATTGGGGTCAAACTCGGTAGAGTGGGCATCTCTAAGGCCGAGAACGTTCCTCGCAAACTCGACCGCCATCATCTGCATGCCGAGACATATACCAAAAGTGGGGATATTGTTTTCCCTTCCATATTGGAGAGCTTTTATTTTTCCTTCCACACCGCGTTCGCCAAAACCTCCCGGAACAAGGATGCCGTCTACCCCTTCCAGTTCCTTTAGGTCGTAGTTTTCCGCATTCACCCAACGGAGTTTTACCTTAACCTTGTTTGCAATCCCACCGTGGGTCAGAGCCTCTATCAAACTTTTGTAGGCATCCTTTAACTCTATATATTTCCCCACTATGGCTATCTCCACTTCTTCCTTTGCACCTCTTAAGGTATCAACAATGTCTTCCCACTTTGATAGGTCCGGTTTTCTATACTCCAACCCTAAAAGGTCGGTTATTAATTTGTCGAGACCCTCCTCTTGGAACTTCAAAGGAACCTCGTAAATATACTCCAAATCGGGTGCCGATATTACCGCATCCTCCCTAACGTTGGTAAAGAGGGCTATTTTTTTCTTAATACTCTCCGGGAGTTCAAACTCGGAACGGGCGACTATAACGTCCGGCTGAATTCCTATCGCCCTTAGCTCTTTAACCGAATGTTGGGTCGGTTTGGTTTTAAGCTCGCCGGCGGCCTTTACGTAGGGAACGTAGGTAACGTGAACGAAGGCGTAGTTGGGTTTCCCAACCTCCATGGCGAGTTGACGAACCGCCTCCAAAAAGGGTAAACCCTCTATATCCCCAACCGTTCCACCGATTTCGACAATTGCAACATCGACTCCTTTTGCTACCTTTTTAATCCAGTTTTTAATTTCGTTGGTTACATGGGGTATAACCTGAACGGTTGCACCTAAGTATTCACCCTTACGCTCCTTTCTGACTATATCAAAGTAGATACGGCCGGCGGTAACGTTGTTATCGCGTGTTAGCACAACATTTGTAAATCTTTCGTAGTGTCCAAGATCGAGGTCGGTTTCCGCCCCATCTTCGGTGACGTAAACCTCACCGTGCTGGTAGGGAGACATTGTTCCCGGGTCCACGTTGAGGTAGGGGTCAAACTTTTGGAGGGTTATTTTATACCCCATTGATTCAAGAATGGAAGCTATGGAAGCGGAGGTTACTCCTTTACCTATAGAGGAAAGAACACCCCCCGTAACGAAAATAATTTTTCCCATAACGGGGGACTATTTATTTTAAAAGGAACCTTCGTTGGATTTATAGAAAACTGAATCCAAGAAAAGAAAAAAATTCTAAATTAACCTTCTTCGTTGAAAAGGAAATTTTCTAATTCTGCGATAGCCTCTTGCGCCTGTTCGGGAGGAACTATCGCGGGATAGATTGCGACAACTACATTAGGATCCTTAAAAAGTTTCTTTGCTAAATATTGTTGAATTTCCTCCAACTCTTCCGTCGAAAGGTCGGTATTAATAACTTCCTCAATAGGTTTGTCGGTTGCAAAGAAACCGACTAAAGCGAAAGGAACAGCAACGGTATTTTTCTCTTCAGCCATAACAAACCTCCTTAAATTCTTTGGTTAGCTATTTTAAGACCTTCTTAACTGCAGGTCATAGGACCTACAGGTTCCCCTCCCAAGATATGGAAGTGGATATGGTAAATTTCCTGCCCTCCGTGGTTTCCGGTATTGACTATAACCCTGTAGCCATCTTCCGCTATTCCTAACCTTTTAGCAATTTCCGGAATTTTTACCACCAGGTGGCCCATAATTTCCTTGTCCTCCTCCGTTAGGTGGTTTAAACTCTCTATATGCTTTTTGGGAATTACCAAAACGTGAACCTTTCTTTGAGGTCTTATATCGTGAAAGGCCATTATAAGGTCATCTTCATAGACAACCTTTGCAGGAATTTCACCTTTTACTATTTTGCAAAATACACACATAGGTAAGGAATATTAATTACCAACAAAATTTTTGCGTTAATAACCTTTCCTATGAATTTAAAATTTTCATAAAAAGAATAGTTAAAGTGTTTACTTTATGCCCCTTTTGGAAAGCTCTAAACTTATTGCTACCTACCTACTATGCCAGACCAAGCTAAGTAGTATCTCTTACCTATCAAATTCGAAAGTTCCTAAAGCAAAAACCGTAGAACAATACTGTTTTCCATTCTTAAAGAAACCAACAGCTTCCTATATTCTTGAAGATCTAATAAACTACGCCTTCCTTACAAAAAATAAGAAACTTGCAGAAAAGTTATATAAATTTGCTATAAAAAATTCAAATTTGATTTCCAAAAAAAACTTCTTTGAAATTCTAACCTTAAAAAGTCTTTTAAACGGAAGATTTTTGGAACTGATCCTTTATGCACAAAAAGCCTTCTATGAAGGTTCAGATAACCCGCGTATTCTTATTTTGGTAGCCCTTTCATCGGAAATATGGGGGGATGTAGAAACCTTTTATAAAGCCGTTAGGAAACTTTACGAGGAAGGAAAAGATATAGAAAAATTTACCGACGATTTCTTTAAAGAAGAGGTTTTTCCTTTAAATGCAAAAACCATAAAAATAGGGGAAAAGTTATTGAAAATCCTTCCAGATGAGGAATACTTTATAAAATTTGCTCAAAGATTGGAACAAGCTGAAAAATTTGAAGAGGAAGAAAAGGTTCTTAAAGAAGGTATTGAACTATATCCTAATAGCAAAGATTTGCAGAAGCTTTTAATTCGGTATTACATATTGACAAATCGTGTAGATGAGGCGCATAAACTTGCATTGAAATATAATTTGGAAAGATATTTTTATCTACAAGCAATAAATTTCTCTTTCTATTTTCCCCTCTTAAAAAGATATGCAGATGAAGCTTTGAAAAAATATCCAAACGATAAAGAACTTTTAAGAGCTATACAGACCAAATATATCTTTCTGGGTTATGTAGAAGGTATTAACAAGCTTGAAAACATACTTTTTTCTCAAAAAAATAAGGATATTGAAGATTTAACTTTACTCATTACTGCCCATTTTGTTTTTAAAGGTCATTTAAATGGCAATGAGATTAAGTTCATAGAAACTTTTTACAAAAAAAATCCTCAAAAACCGGAGGCTCAGCTTTTAAAAATTCTGAAGGATTTACAGTTTGGAAAAGTCAAAGAGGCCAAAAATATCTTAAACAGATTAAAAAACAACTACCCCCTTCTATCCGATTATCTTAAAACTATTTACAATGGCCTCTATCGCTATTTTTATTCCAAGGATTACGACACTTTCTATTTGGAAAACCCTATACTGCAGATAGCTTATTTGGAATTGCTTTACCACCTTAAGAAAAAAATCTATCTAAGCGTTGTGGAAAATCTAATAAAGAAGACGAAATCCCCAAAACTTTGTTCACTCTATTCTGTCCCTGCCTGGAAGGCAGGAGATTTAGAAACAACTTTAAAAGTTTCAGAAAGCTGTTTACAGAAATTCAAAAAAGATGCTGAACTTCTCAATTCGGTAGGTTATTTAATGCTTTTGATAAATCCTAAAAAGTATTTATTGCAGGCGGAAAAATTTTTAAAGGAAGCCTATAAACTGGATCCTAATAATCCAGCTATATACGATAGCCTCGGCTGGCTTTATTACTATAAAGGTGAATACTCCAAAGCGCTAAAGTGGTTTAAAAAAGTTTTAGAAAAGAATTCTGATGATCCTGTTGAATATTACCATATAGCCGTTTTGCTAACGCATATGAAACAGCCCTGTAAAGCAAGAAAGTATTTACAAAAAGCTTTTGAACTAAAAAATAACTATCCAATACCTCCAGAGCCGGATATCTATCAAAAAATGGAGGAACTAAAAAAGAAATTGAACAATCTATGTTCCAAGTAAACCATTCTTAAAAAAGGTTGGGCTCTAGGTGAGTTATCTTTTCTAAGATTGCTTATTTTTATAGAAAATTTGCGGGCCAAAGCCCTGTATCTACAAGGGACGCAAACCCATTCGAAGTCTTACACCTTTAATGTAGGGTAGTTTACTTTCGCCTTTCAATTGGAAAGAAAATCTTCCTATCTGCAATAGCCGACAGACTTTTGGAGTCCTTTTAAAGGAGGAATTTGTCAAATTTGACAAACCAACTTTGGGACATTTATTAACTCTCTCCTTAAAAAGGTTCTTTATGAAGTTCAAACATGTTTTGGTATGTATGGCAAGAAAACCCAACCCGATGATGCCCTCCTGCGGTTCCAAAGGTGCCGACCAGATTGCTATGAAATTCCAAGAGGAACTTATGAAGAGAGGACTTAATAACGTTCTTCTATCGGTAACCGGCTGCCTCGGAGCCTGTGAACTCGGACCCGTTGTTGTGGTATACCCCGACGGAATTTGGTATGGCGGTGTAAAGCCGGAAGATGTTGAAGAGATTGTAGAAAAGCATATAGTCGGCGGCCAACCCGTTGAAAGGCTCCAAATCACCCACCCTATTGAGGAACAAATTGTTTAAAAAGACCTTTAATTGGGTGTTCTTTTTAAACCTTTTACCCTTTTGGTAATCCTAAACTTAAACCGTTTATGGAAAGAATTGTTGTTATCTACCACAAAGGGTGTCCCGATGGATACGGAGCCCTTTCGGGTGTTGTTTACAAATATGGAGTTAAAAATCTCTTTTACGATGAGGAAAACGATATTCTCTACAACTACGATTCGAGCTTTGTAGCGATACCTTCCAACCACAGCACCGACTTTACAAGATTAAAGGAACTCCTTGAAAGGTATCCAAACGATAGTTTCACCCTCTATATGGTCGACTTTTTTGTCGATAAAATCTTCGAGGTTGTAAAAAATTACCCCAACATTAAAAGGGTTATAGTTATCGACCACCACAAAACGGCAAAGGAAATCATCGATAAAGGTATTCCCGAGGAGGTCAAGGATAAATTTGAAGTACACCTCAACATGGACCACTCGGCGGCCGTTTTAACTTGGAAGGTCCTTAACGGTTTTGTTCCCGAAATTATGGAATATATCGAAGATAGGGATATCTGGAAGTGGGAAATTCCCGATTCACTCTATGTTCTTACGGCCATCGATGCCAAAGTTTTCAACGTTTTAAAACCGAATGAGATTGTTGAAAAACTGCTGGAGCTTGCCAAAAACTTCCCCAAAGAGGAGTTTGCTAAAGAGGGTCAATCAATGATTGAATTTAAGGAATCGGTCGTCCAGAGGTTGGTAAATAATAATGCCCACTACATTGTTTTGCCGAGCGGACACAAACTTCTGGCGGTAAACTCCTCGGTATTCCAATCCGATATAGGCAACAGGTTAGCACAAATATCCCCCGAAGGAGTGGCTTGCGTTTATGCGGTATCCCCCAAAGAGGACGGAGTTTACGTTAACTGCTCGGTAAGGAGCATAAACGGTAGGGCAAGGGAGATAGCGCAAGCCAACGGTGGCGGTGGCCATGATAACGCAGCCGGCTGCAGGGTTTTGCTCGAAGAGGTTAAATTTGAACCTATTAACTCCAATAAATAACTCCCGCGCGAAGCGCGGGCTAAATATTTTACCTATTTAAATGAGGATATTGGTTTACGGCTTAGGAGCTCTCGGTTCTGCCTTTGCCGGTTTTTTAAAAAAATCGGGACATGAGGTTTTTGCCGTAGGAAGAAAGCGCTTAATCGAACCTGTAAAAATAAACGGTTTAAAAATTTCCGGCATTTGGGGAGAGCATAAGGTTGAAATTAAGGAGGTTTATGAAAATATTGAAGAATTACCCGTAAAGGATTTTGATTTGGTAATTTTAACCGTAAAAAGTTATGATACAGAAAGAGCTTTAGAAGACCTTAAAGGAATTTCTTTTAAATATCTTTTGCTTGCCCAAAATGGCTATGGAAACTACGAAAAAGCTATAGCGATTTTTGGAAGGGAAAAAGTAATCCTTTCGAGGGTTATTTTTGGAGCCGAAATACCCTCACCCGGTGAGGTAAGGATAACCGTTATAGCAGATGATGTTGTAATAGGAAACCCCGACGGTGCTATTAAAGAAGAGGAATTAAAAACTATAGCAAGTATTTTAAACTCGGCCGGTATTCCAACCCGCTATTCTCCAGATGTTTATAAATACCTGTGGGATAAAATTCTTTATAACAGCGCTTTAAATCCGTTGGGAGCTCTTTTAGAAACCAACTACGGAACCCTAGCTAAACTTCCTGAAACCAGGAAAACCATGGACCAAATAATCGACGAGATATTTGCCGTTTGCCAAGCAAAAGGAATAGAGCTATTTCATCAATCTGCTGAAGAATATAAAAAACTTTTTTACGAAAAACTTATACCGCCTACGGCGGAGCATTTCCCTTCAATGTATTGGGATATAAAAAACGGTAAAAGGGTTGAAATAGATGCTTTGAATGGCGCAATTGTAAAGTTAGGTAGGGAAGTAGGAATTCCTACACCGGTCAATGAAACTATAACAAATCTTGTAAAGGCAAAGGAGATATTAAACATTCCAAAAGGAAGATGAAAGGTATTTTTCCCCTCCATCGGGAGAAATAACAACTATTACCCCTTTTTGCAAGTTCTTTGATAATTCCAATGCAGCCCGAACTGCCGCTCCGGAAGATATTCCTAAAAGCAAACCTTCTTCTTTCGCCAACCTTCGTGTCATATCGTAGGCTTCCTCGGTTTTTACATAAACCATTCTGTCAATAATCGTTTCATCAAAGATACCCGGTTTTATGGAACTCTCCATATGTTTTAACCCTTCTATACCGTGCTTTGCCTCCGCCGGTTGAACTCCAACAATTTCTATGTTGGGATTGTAGATTTTCAAACGCCTTCCGGTTCCAACTAAAGTTCCTCCTGTTCCTGCACCGGCTACAAAGTGGGTGATCCTTCCTTTGGTCTGCTCCCAAATTTCTATCCCGGTGGAGTAAAAGTGGGCTTTCCAATTTGAATGGTTGTTATATTGGTCTACATAATAATAGCGGTTGGGATACCTTTTTACAAGCTCTCTCACAAAGCGTATGGCCCCGTCAGTTCCTTCCTCGGCTGGGGTTAAATGGAGCTTTGCTCCGAAGATTTTTAAAATCCTTTTCCGTTCTTCGGAAACTCCCTCCGACATAGCCAATTCAACCTTAAAACCTAAAGCCCTCCCAATCATAGCCAAAGCTATACCTGTGTTCCCACTAGTTGCATCTATAATGGTTTTATCGGGTGTTAACTCGCCCTTTTTTATTGCGTCCATTATCATTCTTAAAGCAGGCCTATCTTTCACAGACCCCCCTGGGTTAAATTTCTCAAGCTTTATCCAAATTTCGACATCGGGATTCAGATTTAAATACCTTAACTTTACAAGGGGAGTATTCCCTATCAGTTTCACAAGTTCTTCCCGAGGTTTTCTAAAAGGCTCGTCAAATTCGCCGTAAACAAACATCTACTTATATTCCACTATAACTACTCCTCCCCAAGCACCAACCCTTACAATTTTCCCATCATTTGTTTTAAAAGTAATTACACCAGTATGAAGCTTGCCGTTTTCACTTTCTTCAAACCAAACGTAGCCTTTACCATGATATACCTTTACAGGTTTTATTGTTCCTGCAGAATAAATATAAACGGTGTATTCCCCTCCACTAATTTTTAAAAGGGTTTTTTCCAGTTTGGTTCCCACTTTGGATTGAACTAACCAATAAGCTCCTCCGACAAAAAGGATAATAAGAAAAGCAACCATCAATAAAAGATAAGACTTTTTCATAGAAGATTATTGTCGTTCATATTTAGTTAGGAAACATATTAAAAATCTAAGATTTTGTTTCCTATAAATTGAGGTCAATAACTAAAGAGTATTTTCGTTCTTTCTAAAGAAAATCCTTTTAGTGTTCATATTTTCCTCTGCCCCTGTTAAGGGGCTTAAAAATAAAGCAATAGATACTTTTGTGTTGAAAAAAATTCTTTATATAGCATATAGATTCCAGCACCAACTATTGAAAAAAAATTAAATGTTGAAAAGAAAAAATCCTTAGCGGAGTTTGCGTAGCTTTTTTAAAATTGCAGGAATATCTTCCGATAAAGCTTCTTCTTTTTTAGTTTTGATAATTTTTTTCTCTTCGGTTGTAGGTTCCACTTTTTCCGTAGTAACTAGTTGTTTGGTTACCTTTTTAGGTAAATTCTCTTTTAGAGAAAGTCCCGGCGATTCAAAACCTGTAGCGATAATAGTTACTTCAAATTTATCGGTTTCAGGAACCAATGTCGCTCCAAAAACTACCAGATTATCGGAAGCCAGCTCATTTTCTATCTTTTGCATAGCGTAATCTAAATCGGAGAGAGTAATATTTTCATCTGCCCAGAAAGTAACAATTAAGCGACTCGCTCCACTAATGCTCTCTCCTTCAAGTAGAGGGGAATGAATAGCCTGATTTATGGCCTCTTCAATTCTATTATCACCGCTGGCATTACCAACACCAATAAGAGAAAGGCCACCGTCTTTTAAAACCGTCTGAACATCGGCAAAATCTATATTAATAAGCGCAGGTTCTACAACAACCTTTGTTATACCCCTTACAGCTTTGGACAATACTTCATCGACCATTTTGAAAGCTTGCGAAAGTTTCAAATCGGGAAGCCCCATTTCTAAAAGGCGTTGGTTATGTACTACTATATAAGCATCGGTAGCTTCTTTAATTCTTTCAAGTCCCCTTTTAGCTATTTCCATTCTCTGTTTTCCTTCAAAACGGAAGGGCAAAGTTACAACGGCAACTGTTAAAATTCCAAGTTCTTTAGCAACTTGGGCTATTACCGGTGCGGCTCCCGTTCCTGTTCCTCCTCCCAAGCCAGCTGCAATGAAAACCATATCCGCGTCGCTAATTATTTCTTTAATCTTTTCTATATCTTCTAAGGCTGCCTGTTCACCAATTTCGGGACGAGCTCCAGCTCCCAAACCTCTCGTAATTTTTTCACCGATTTGCAATTTATAAGGCACTTCTAGCAGACTTAAATGCTGAACATCGGTATTGACAGCGTAGACCTCCACACCATTTATACCTTCTTTAACCATTCGATTTACAGCATTGCAACCGGCTCCACCTACACCGATAACTTTTATTACGGTAGGATTTAGTTCATTCATTTTAATCCTCCGAAATTAAACGTTTAATAGATGTTATTAATCTTTTAAAGAAGCCTTTTTTCTCTTCTTGTTCTAAAGGTTCTTCATAAATTGTCCTATTAACAAAAACATCTGTCAAATTATCTTCCCGATCCTCCGGAATTCCAAAATAATCGCTAAAAGATTCTAATCTATCCTCCATTTGCTCCATAAGTAATAGAGCTCCTATTGCGGAGGTAAAGATAGGTGAATCTATATAAGGTTCCAGAGAGTCTATAGAAATCGGCTTTGCTATTATTACTTCCTTTTCCAAAATACTTTCTATTAAAGGTTTTAATCCTTTAATAGCCGCAAAGCCTCCCACAAAAGTAAAGGTATCAACATCCTTATCAAGATTGATACCCTTTTTATAGGCTTCTAAGAGAATGCTTTCTAAAATAGTGCTTAACTGTTCGGCAAAAAGTTGAACAAATTCAGAAAGCTTTACTACAACTTGATAATCTTCTCGAATTTTTATAGTTTCCGTAACTTCATCGCTCTCAGTTAATAAATATTCAAAACCGTGTTCTTCAATTAAACGCTCTATTTCTTTTATGGAAGGTATGCGATAGTGTTTGGCTAAATTTTCAACTATATTTTTGACACCTAAACCGATAACTCCCCCCTCCGTGGGGCTTCCTTCTTTGATATAAAGAAAGCTACTGGTTGTATAACCTATATCGATAATAAGGGTATTAATCTCTTCCTCATCCTCGTTTAGTAAAAACTGAGCCGCAGCCAAGGGAGGAAATACAATTTTTCCAGCTTTATATCCTATGCTGGTTAATAATCTTTCGGTATTTTTAACAACGGGACTAGGTATTTTTACAACAAAATATTCACCTTCTATTCGGCTGGCCCATAATCCCAAAGGTTCAAAATATTTTTCACCGTCCAGATAAAAAAATTTGGGAACTATATGGATAATTTCATATCCATTTTCTTTTGCTTTAGTTACTACTTCCTTTTCTAAACGGGTTAAATGCTCTTCATTAATGTCAACAGGATTTTCCCCCAATTGCAAGTTGACTTTAATATTTTCTACCTTCGTGGCGGGATGGGAAAGTAAAATATGATAAGTTTTTATATCATCCCCATCCAAGTTTTCCATTTGTTTGAGAGCTTCCTTTATGACTTTTCTCGCCAGGGAGTTTTTAACAATTACACCTTTATTTATCCCTTTCGAACGAAATTGTTGGGCCGCTATTACTGTGGGAGGATTTTCACCGTTATCGGCTATAACAACTTTTAAATATCCACTTCCCAAATCCAAAATACCTAACCTAGCCATTTTATTACTCCTTATATATTTTTACAGCAAATGATTTTTTTCCCAAAATATTTAAAGATAACTTATGTTTAATATATTCCACCTTTTCCAAGAAATTTTTAACCTGGTAAGCTCTATCTATATTGGTTCTTAAATTAAAGACTATCCGATATTTCTCTCCTTTTCCTATTAAAATTTTATGATTATTTTTCAAATAGTTTAAAGAGTAAAGATCTTTTAAAAGCGTTATTTTTTTTAAAACCCCTTTAGGATAAACTTGGCCAACTTTCCAACTTCGAGAGATATCTATTAAGATCGGGACATTTTCCATGTTAAGGTGCGGATACAGAAAAATTCTTCCATTTTTAGAAATGAAAAATCGATTATTAAGAATAAAATAGGGACTATTTAAATTTATAACCAATTTAAGACTACCTTTTAAAAAGTTAAAACTTTGAATTTTTACGTTTTCAATGTAAAAACCGCTCTTTTTCTCCAATAATTTGTTAAATTTACTTTCATTTAGCTTCAATAAAAACCAATTGTTGGCAAAATTTTTGTTTAAAGTTTCTTTAATAATTTGTTTTATAGCCGCATCTTTTACATTTATTTCCAGATGAGATATTTTAAAAAAAGGGATTTCCAAAATGATAGTTGGCGAATATATAATCAGTATAAACACACTACTTATAATGAACAAAATAGTGGCTCTGTCTATTAACTTCCTGTGGTGGAATAGCATCCCTCTAAAAAAAGAAATATTAGCCAATTGTTTATTCAATTAGCAATTTTATTAATCTTTTAAAGGATATTCCTTTTAGCCTGGCCATTTTCGGTAAGAGACTAATTTCGGTCATTCCCGGAATAGTGTTAACTTCTAAAACCGTCAGTCTATCCCTTTCAGGGTCATATTTAAAATCGACTCTGCATAGGTTCCTTATTTCCAAAACTTCTACTACTTTTTTGGTTAATTGCTCTATTTTTTCCGCTAAAAAAGGTTCCTTAACAGCTTCGAAGAGTGTTTCACCCTGCGTATACTTGGATTCAAAATCGTAAATACCCTTTTTAGGTTTTATTTCTATTGGCGGTAAAACCTCACCTTTAACGTATCCGCAAGTAAATTCCCTTCCCGGAATAAATTCCTCTACTAGAACCTTTTTTGGTAAAAGTTTTTTTACAAAGCCCTCCAAATCTTGATAGCTTTTTGCTATATATAAACCTACACTGGAGCCCTCTTCAGCCGGTTTTACTACAAGTGGAAAATTTTCAAAATGGTTCCTTTTAAAGTCTTCCAATTTTTTTATAACCTGCCAGTTGGGAGTATCAATGTTAAAACTAACTAAAATCCTTTTAGTCCAATCTTTATCCATACAAAGGGCGGAGACTTTTACATTTTCTCCTACATAAGGTATTCCTAAGATTTCTAAGAGCCCTTGAAAGGTTCCATCCTCACCCGGTGAGCCGTGGAGAACGGGAAAAACTATATCGGGATTTATTTGGATTAATTTTTTTGCTATATCTCTCGTAAGTTCAAGTTCCAAAACATCATATCCTAATTGTTGAAGAGCATCAGCCACAGCTTTTCCACTTTTTCTTGAAATTTCGGCTTCGGAGGACCAACCTCCATATACAACAACCACCTTTCTTGGCATATTAAGTAGAAAGTTTTAAACCCTATTTTGTTCCTTATAAAGTTCTCACTGCTTTGTTTCAATTAAAAATTCTGTTCTATATTAGTTAGAAAAATCGATAATTTGTCTAAATTATGCTAATGTTATGCAGTATCTTCTATATAAAGATCTTTCGGAAGAGGAGATTGAAAATCTTATAAAGAAGATGATAGAAATTTGCAAAGAAAAGGGTATAAAAGTTACAACTCAGAGAATATTAATTTTCAAGGAGTTAGCAAAAAAAACTAAAGAACATCCTGCAGCCGAGGATATCTATGAAGCTTTAAAGGATAAAGTATATGGTCTATCCTTAAGTACCGTTTATAGAGCCTTAAACACCTTTGAAAGTTTAGGTTTGGTAAGAAGAATTCCCACCGCCGACGGAAAGGCACATTTTGAAATTGCCAACGAACCGCACGGGCATTTTATATGCCAAAGATGTGGGAAGGTGAAGGATATTGAAAGTGCCCATCTTAATAACCTTTTAAAGGAGGAGGTCAAAAAACAAGGATTTAACCCTACAGAGTGTAATTTTGTATGTTATGGCCTATGCAAAGAGTGTTCTAACTGATTTTCCTTTTTAGGAATTTTTAGCAAAAACTCACTTTTTTTGTTAAAAAATTATTTTTCTGTAAACTACTATAATCTGATAGTTGTATAAATTTAACTTGCTTGATAGGGGTTCTAAATTTAATATTAATTAGGGAGGTTTATTATGGCTATCAACAAAGTTGAATTTTTAAAACAATTAAGTCTTTTTAAGAACTTTACCGATAAAGAGATAGAGGAAATTGCAAAATATTTTCATGAAAAGCACTATAACAAGGGAGATTATATCTTTTTTGAAGAAGAGGCGGAACCCGGTATTTATATACTGGTTGAAGGCTTGGTAAAACTTTTAAAAGAAACACCCGATGGGAAAACTATCATCGTTAGGTTAGTATTTCCTAAGGAGCTTTTTGGATGGGTTGAGTTTGGAGGAAGAAAACCGAGATATACCTATACCTCTCAGGCAGTTTTACCTACAACGGTCCTCTATATGTCCAATCAAGACTTTATAAATCTTTCAATGAAATATCCGCAATTGGCGCTTATGATAACGTGTGACCTTTCGGAAAAGTTACTAGAAACCTACGAAGTTCTTAAAAGTATCGCTTCCGGTAAAGTTGAAGAGAGAATTGCAAAGCTCTTAATAGAGTTGGCCGATAAAATCGGTAAGGAAACACCGGAAGGATATTTGGTTATAGAGGCTCCTATTACACGGCAAGATATCGCCGAAATGACGGGAACAACTGTAGAAACTGCCATAAGAATTATGAGTAAATGGAAGAAAGAAAATATAATCGATGCCCAAAGGGGAAGGATAGTTTTGAAAGATCTTGATTACCTTGAAGAGTTGGCCGGATATTAATTCACCTACCTGTTTAATTGCTTTTATATTTTCATTTTTATGAAAAGGTTTATCTTGTTAGCGCTTACTATTATAGGATTGGCAAGCATTAATTCCTGCTGCGGTTGCTGTTATCAGCATTGTCATCACCACCACTGTTGTTGTGAAAGTTCACCATAACCTTTTAAAGGTCGTTTTAATCTTTTATCCAATTTATGGAAAAAAGCCAAAACTGGAACGACTGGCGGTGGCAGTTGAGAAATAGAATAAGAACACCTGAAGGAATAAAAAGCTACTTTAAAAACCTTACAGAGGACGAACTAAAAGGTTTAGAAACCACAGTAAGGGAGTTTCCTATAGCTACAACCCCCTACTATCTATCTCTCGCCGATAGGGAAGACCCCAATTGCCCGATACGGAAGCAGATAGTCCCAACCTACTCGGAGATAAACCCAAATAAACAGGTATATTGCGATCCGAATGCTTTAAATGAAGAGGAGGAAATAGCTCATCTAACCCACCGCTATCCCGATAGGGCTCTTATTACCTTTACAACGATGTGTCCCGTTTACTGCCGCCACTGTATGAGAAAGCGAAAAGTCGGAAAACCGGAGAGAGTGATTTCTGAAGAGGAATTTAAACCTATTTACGACTACATTAAAAAAAACTCCCAAATAAGGGAGGTTCTAATAAGCGGTGGAGACCCCTTAGTGTTGTCAAATGAAAAACTTTTCCACTATGTGGAAAAACTTAAATCGATAGACCATATAGAGGTTGTAAGAATAGGAACCCGAACTCCCGTAATTTTGCCCCAAAGGTTTTACGACGAAGACCTTTTAAAGTTTCTTGAGAAATATTCCCCCATTTGGATAGTTACCCACTTTAACCACCCGAAGGAGATTACAAAGGAAGTGGAAACCGCTATAAGGAATATAAGGAAAACCGGAAATCCGGTTTTAAATCAAACCGTTCTTCTTAAGGGAATAAACGATAACCCAACCATTTTGGAGGAGCTATTTAGAAAGCTTTTAAAAATCGGTGTAAAACCTTACTATCTTTTTCACTGCGATCCAATTTACGGAGTTGTCCACTTTAGAACTTCTATAGAGGAAGGTTTAAAAATTTACGCCCGCTTGCGCGGGAGGTTAAGCGGTTTGGCCCAACCTATTTACGCTTTGGATTTACCCGAAGGGAAAGGTAAAGTTCCTCTTTGTCCGCAATATCTCCTTAAAAAGGTAGGAAATCGCTACTACTTTAGAAACTATTTGGGTGAAGTAATCGTTTACGAACTTTAAAAGGGACAAATTCTATAATTTAACCTTTTGGTGTTGAGGGCTTACTTTATTCCTCCTGAAGGTGGTATTCAACGAATTGAAGACCCTAAAGAGATAAAAAGATTGGCAAAAGAAAACCAATTGTTGTGGATAGATTTAAGAGAACCTACAGAGGAAGCCCTAAAATTTCTCGAAAGGGAATTCGGGTTTAAAGAACCTCCTAAGGATGTTTTTGAAGATATAGAAATTTCCTCCCGCTTTTTTGAAGGAAGGGATTATCTTTATGCAATTTTTTCCTTTTTGGTTCAACATAAAACTGAAGTTTTTGCCGAACCGGTCCTTTTTTTTCTAAAGAGAAATATTTTGATAACTTTAAGATACAGCAAGATAGTTACTTTTTCAATGTTTAAAAGACTTATAGATCGTAGAAAGTTAACTTTTGATTCTCCCGATAATTTGATGGTGGAACTTTTGAATCTTGAAGTTGAACGAATGGGAAATCGACTTGAGATAATAGGAAAAAGAATTCGCAGTATTCGACAACAGATTTTTAAAGAGCAGTCGCCCGAAATTATTAAAGATTTGGCCTACTATGATGAATTAAACCTTACCCTTCGGGAATCTATAAACGAGAAGTTAAGAATTTTGACCAAATTGTTGAGAAGTACAAAGGTCGGAAATACCACAAAACAGGAAATAAAAATGATTATTGAAGACCTACACGCGTTGGCTGACTACAGCTCTATCTATATGGAAAAGATAGATAGTGTTCAAGAATCGCTGTTGGGTTTAATAACGATAAAGCAGAATGAGGCAGCCCAAGTATTTGCTTTTATCGCCACTCTATTTTTACCCCCAACATTGGTGGCAAGTATTTACGGAATGAACTTCGAATGGATTCCCTTTTTACATAGCCATTACGGTTTTTGGATAAGTCTCTTTTTAATGGTTTCGGTAACAAGCGGTCTTTTAGCGTGGTTGAAATTTAAAAAGGTCATTTAATGGTTCTATATCGAGATTACCCTTTAAAGGAATTTACAACCGTAAAAATTGGTGGTAAAAGTAGATGCTTCTTTTCTCCAAAGAATGTTAATGAACTTTTGGAATACTTACCGAGATTGGTTCAGGATTACCAAATTTTCATCCTCGGAGGGGGGTCCAATACTATTTTTGGAAACTTTAAAGGGTGCGTAATTTCTACCCAAACTTTGAGGGGTTTCAGTATAAAAAAGAAAACCAAAGAGTGGATAGAACTGGAAATTTTTGGAGGAACTCCCCTAAAGGATCTTATAAAGCTTTCGGTATCGGGAAATTGGAGTGGTTTGGAGGGTCTTTTTGGTATTCCACGTATAACTTTTGGCGGCGCGGTGGCTATGAATGCTTCAGCCTACGGTTTTGAGATTGGAAAGCTTGTTAAAGAAGTTCGCTTTATCGATTTAAACACCCTGGAGGAGAATATTGACAGTGCTCCCCGCTTCGGTTATAGAAGTTCGCCCTACCGCGGTGGAGCTATTATTATTTCTACCCGTTTAAGGTTGTATAAATCCCAATCCTCCGTTAGGGAAACAATTAGAAATTTAAACTTTAGAAGGAAAAAATCCCAACCCTTAACTCTTCCCACCGCAGGTTCGACATTTAAAAATCCTCTCGGTTTTTTTGCAGGCAAGCTTTTAGAAGAGGTAGGGTTGAAAGGCTATTGCACCTCAAAAGGTTTATGCTTTTCAAAAAAACACGCCAACTTTATGGTGAACATAAGTAAAAGGGCAACTTTAGAAGATGTTTATGAACTTACAAACCTTGCAAAGGAGAGGGTTTTTAAAACCTTCGGAGTTGTTTTGGAAGAAGAGGTCCAGCTGGTAGGAGAAGTTTAAACTGTTTCCTAATAATGGTTTCTAAAATACTAATAACCTTAGTTAGGTTCTATCAAAAGGCCATTTCTCCCCTCTTTCCCCACTCTTGCCGTTATGAACCGACCTGTTCGGAATACACAATTTTGGCAATAAAAAAATATGGTCCTTTAAAGGGAATGTTTAAAGGTATCTGGAGAATACTAAGATGCAACCCTTGGAGTAAAGGGGGAATAGACTACCCTTAGAGGGTTTTTATAGAAATCTCTCCACCAAAGGTATATCTTCCTCCGTATCCACCCCGTGGTAGTAATTTTCGGTTAAAACAACCTTTATACGATAGCCGTTTTCCAACAATCGGAGCTGTTCTAGCTTTTCCGTTCTTTCCAAAGGTGAAGGTTCCATTTCGGTAAATTTAAAAAGAACCTCCGTTCGATAGGCGTAAATGCCTATATGTTTTAGTGGAGCAACATAAAATTTATCCCTTGGAAAGGGTATAGGAGCTCGAGAGAAATAAAGGGCGTAGTTGTTTTTATCTAAAACAACTTTAACGGTATTTGGATTTTTAAAGAGTTTCTCATCGGTCAAAGGGGTAGCCAAAGTTGCAACATCGGAACCGTTCCTCAAAGCCTTTATGAGGCCTTCTAAGTCTTTTTTATAAGCAAAAGGTTCGTCGCCCTGGTAGTTCACCACATATTTGGGAATCTTTTTTAATTTTCTTAAAGTGTAAGCCACTCTATCACTTCCACTTGGAAGGTCGGAAGGTGTCAAAACAACCTCCACAAGGTCCTCTACAACTTCTTTAATTTTTACACTATCTGTAGCCAAAATAACCGGAAACCCTGTTTGGGTTAGATTTTCAATAACCCACCTTATAAGAGGTTTACCTTTTATTTCCTTTAAAGGTTTTTCTTTTAAACGGGTGGAAGCCAAGCGGGCGGGAACAACGATTAAAAAATCCTCCATTAGGAAGAAGATTAACATTATAGCTTTTTAAAGATGCTACGTATAGGTTTGGGTTTTGATAGCCACCCTTTTGAGGAAAAACCGACAAAACCTCTAAAACTTGGTGGAATTGTAATCGATACGGATATAGGATTGAAGGGTCATTCAGACGCAGATGTCCTTTTGCACGCTATCACCGACGCCATTTTAGGAGCTATTGGAGCTCCCGATATAGGGGAACTTTTCCCTCCAAACGAGGAGAGGTGGAAAAATGCAGATAGCGTTATTTTTCTTAAAAAAGCTTTGAACCTGATGCACGAGGCCAACTATCGAATTGTAAATTTGGATTGCGTAATAATATGCGATAGACCGAAAATAGCTCCCTACAAGGAGAGGATAATAGAAAACTTGGCTACCCTTTTAAGGGTTGAAAATTCACAAATTAACTTAAAAGGGAAAACGACCGAAGGCTTTTGTTCCTCCGATGGAATTACGGTTATATGCAACCTTTTACTGGCAAAAAGTAATTTTACCCTTTAGGGGGTAGATTCTAAAGGTTCTTCTACCTTTAGATGGCCTCCCTTTCCCCCTAAAACACTCTCAACGAAGAAGACGTGGGAGTTTTTTCCCTTTCTAGGATAGACAAATTGCAATCTTTTTGGGGTAAATTTCAGCTGCTTTAGTTCGCATATTACCTCTACCAAACGGGCGGTTTCGAACATAAAAAAGAACCTTTTGGAGGATTTTAAAAGATACTTTGCCGCCTTAAGAAAATCTCTATAGGTAGTTTCTACCTCGTAGTTGGCCTTTATATAAATCTCACCCTTTCTGGTATTTTTTAGAAACTCTTTCCTCCAAAAGGGAGGGTTTGAATATACAACATCTGCTATTTGAGGTTCCAGACATTTTTCTATTTGCCTTACATCGCATAAAAGCGGTTTCACATTTTCAACCCCGTTCAGTTGGAGATTTTTTAAAAGTAGCTCATAAAGGGGTCTTTGATATTCGACCGCCACTATCGTGGCTTGGGGGTAGCGTTTGGCGAGATATACGGTTCCCAATCCAAAGCCGGCTCCCAGCTCCACCGCTACCCCCCGAGGGGAAAGTTTTACAAAGTATTTGAAAAAGAGAAGGTTGTCCGAGGAGGCTTTAAATTCACTTTGCAAAAACTTTAAACTCTCAATATCAATAGATCGGATCATTTTTGGTAATCCCTTGGGCCAAATATTGCACTTCCTATCCTGACTATGGTAGCCCCTTCCTCTATAGCAACTGTAAAATCGTGACTCATACCCATCGATAGGTGGGGTAAGTTTATACCTAACCTCTCTTCCAATTGGTTCTTAAGTTCTCTAAGTTTCCTAAAGTAGGGTCTAACTTCTTCCAAATCTTCCCTATAGGGGGGAACGGTCATTAAACCTTCCAACTTTAGGTTGGGAGCTTTTTTCAAGATATACTCCAACAGTTCTTCGGCTTTTTCAGGTTCTACGCCCGCTTTAGTTTCTTCACCACCTATATTTACCTCCACAAGTATCGGTAGTTCTTTAATCCCTTTTTTGGAAACCCTCTTTTGAAGTTCATCAACAAGCGAGGGGCGGTCTACCGAATGGATTAGCGCAACCTTGTCAACAATATATTTGACTTTATTGGTCTGCAGATATCCTATAAAATGCCACTCAATGGGATGTTCCTTTAACTCTTCCCACTTTTTAAGAAACTCTTGAACCCTATTTTCTCCAAAGGTGCAAAGGTTATATTCGCAGGCCCACTTTAGGAGTTGGACGGGTTTTGTTTTGGTTACCCCCACAAGTTTTACGCAGTCCTCGCCCCTACCGCTTTTTAAACAACTTTCTTTAATTTTCTCCTTTACTAGGTCTATATTTTTAAAAAGCTGCTCTTTGCTTGGAACCATCAAAGGTTCAAAATTATCGTCCCACTTTTGTGAAAAAATCCCGCCGCTAGGCGGGCTGTTATTGGGAAGGTTCTATAATTCCCTTTTCAACCATCTTTGTATAGGTATCCAATTCAAACCTCAATTTGGGAACCGTCTTAGCCCTTATCCGTTTTGAAAGATATTTTCTAATATATCCCGCCATACGGTTAAGTTTTTCTACAG
>JALSNH010000212.1 GCA_026987085.1 Aquificota bacterium
GCTATAAAGGCAACCACCTGTACCAAACCTTTAGAAATGGGGCAAAGTTGCGAAATAACATTGCTTTTTAAACCGACATCTCCCGGGAATCACAGCGACTTTCTTTATATAACGACCAACGATCCAGCTCGCAAATTTATCACTATAAAACTTCAGGGTTATGGTGCTGCCGCTATGGTTGAGCTGCCGGTAAAAATACCGTCGGCAGAAACCGTTCAACCTAAAAAGGAAAACTTAACTTTTCAACCAAAGGTGGTTGAAAAGTTAAACCAACCTTCAAAAGTGAAAGTGGTCGAAAAGAAATCATTACCGAGAAAGAAAGAGAAAATATTACCTAAATACCGTGTTTGGACGGTAAAACCTTGCAATACCCTTTGGGATATATCGACAGCGGTTTACGGAACGCCCTTACTGTGGGCCGCCATTTACGAAGCCAATAGAAACCTTATTAGGGACCCTTGGATACTTAAGGTAGGTGAGAAGTTAAAAATACCCGTTCTTACTAAGAAAGAAATTCAAAAATATAGGAAGGAAACATTGCAACTAATGAAGGAGATGGCAGATAGGCCTTTAGGACCCAAATGTCCTTAAATTTCATCGCTAAAAATTTTTTCGGGGATTGGAACTTTTATTATTCCCTTTTCATATCCAAGCTTTAAAAGAAGTCTAACCGCTTTCCTGCCGTCGGGGCCGTAATCTACCGTTCTTTCGTTTACATACATAGAGACAAACTTTTCACTTCTTTCCCTGTCGTTTTCCAAACCGCGGGCAAATTTACGGGCGTATTCCATAGCTTCCTCTTTATGGGTAAGGGAGTAAATAATGCTTTCCTTCATAAGGGAAGCTACCAAATCTATAAGGTCCTTTCCGAGGTCTTTTCTTACAATGTTGCAACCGAGCGGTAAAGGTAGATTGTATTTTTCCTTCCACCACTCTCCAAGGTCTACAAATTTGGTTAATCCAAAATCTTTGTAGGTCAACTGTCCTTCGTGGATAACCAAACCGGCATCCACCTCTCCGTTTACCACTTTCGGAATTATATCTTCAAAGTAGACCTCAACAGGTTCAAAATCCGGCTCAAACAGTTTTAGTGTTAAATAGGCTGTTGTCCACTTTCCGGGAATAGCAATTTTTTTTCCTTTTAAGGTATCTAAGGGTTCTTTTGAAACTACAATAGGTCCGTATCCCTCTCCAACACTTCCACCGGAGGGTAAAACTAGGTATTTATCCGCCACATAGGGATAGGCGTGGAAGGAAATTGCCGAAACTTCCCATTTTCCCTCTTTGGCATCTCTATTTAAGCTTTCAATGTCTTTTAAAACGTGTTCAAATTTTAAGCCTTTTGTATCTATTTTTTCGGTAACCAAAGGGTAAAACATAAAAGCATCGTCGCTATCGGGAGAGTGGGCTACATGGATTAAACGTCTTTCCATAGACAAAACATCTTAATAGGAGCAAGAAATTTTTATTTTTTCAGCCAACGAAGGATACAAAATTGGATATGTTTTTATTTCGCACTTGTAAGCTTCACCCATTTTTTTTAAGGTTTCTGTTAACTTTAAATGGCAGACATTTACCTCGGCTTCACCGATGTTTTTAATACAGCTTCCTGGCAATTTGAAAGTTTTTTCAGCTATAAATTTTTTTATTTTGATAAATGCTATATGTTCGGTTTTTCTGTAAATTTTCCAGCCGGGCACATTTATTTTTTGGACATAATCAAGCGCTTTTATATTTCGAAAATTATCGATAGTGTCCAAAACTTTTTGAACTTCAAAGGTAATACTGTTAATTTTCGATATCTCGTTATTATTTAAAAAGGCATATACATTTATTTGCGGCTCACTACCGGTATTTAAACCGGTACACCCCGTTAAAATTAACAAGGGAATACTAATCCAAAAACGTCTCATAATGGAGTTTAATTGTAAGGGGAGAGATGATGCCGGAGGCGGGAGTCGAACCCGCACGCCCCGAAGGGCACCGTCCCCTCAAGACGGCGCGTCTGCCAGTTCCGCCACTCCGGCTTAGGGGGAGGTGCCGAGATGTGGAGGCCCTACAAAGCACTAAACATTTTAAGCAACCTTTTTGGTTGCAGTAAATGGTGGCCCAGGGCGGAGTCGAACCGCCGACACCCCGGTTTTCAGCCGGGTGCTCTACCACCTGAGCTACCGGGCCTCTCTTGCCTCCTAAGGAACCCTTACCGAGGGTAGAAAATATACCAAAAACCCTTTTGTAGGTCAACCTTTTTAGAGAAAAAATTAAACGGTTAGCATTAGCAAGTAATGTATCCCAAAAGGGAGGATTTTAAAAGTAAAAACTTAGGAGCTCATTTTTTTCCATTTGGTTCCAAAAGGTGTGTCTTCCAAAACTATACCCTTTTCCTTAAGGCGGTCCCTAATAAGGTCAGCTATATCGAAAACCTTCTTTTGGCGGGCCAATTGCCTAACCTCCACCAAAAGGTTTACCAGTTCCTCATCAAAAACACCGCTTGCAGGTTCGAGTTCTTTTTTAACCACCTCTTTAACGGGGCACCTTGGTAAGACGTCCTCAAGGAGACCGAATATGTTCCTCAAGGTGTTTTTTATCGAATTGACCGCACTTTCGTAGGCCTCCAAGGTTCTTTTAGAGACCTTTTTCTGTTTAAACGCTTCGTTCCTTACCTTGTTCATTTCGGTAACCAGTTCCATTACCGCGGCGAGGGCCTCTTGGGTTTTAAAATCCTCCGAAAGGGCTTTAAAGAACTTCTCTTCCGTTTCCTTAATGGTGTTGTATAGGGGATGGAGACCTCCTTCGGTATCTTCGTAAATTTGGAGACCTTTTAGGGTTTCAAAATCTTCAACCGCCTGACGGATTCTTTCGTAAACCTTTTTGGTGTTTTCCATTTTTTCCCAGGAAAAGTCGAGGGGACTCCTGTAGTGGACGCTCAAAACCAGAAGCCTCAACACATCGGGGTGGTATTTTGTGTAAATCTCTCTCAAAGTGACAAAATTTCCGAGCGATTTGGACATCTTTTGCCCGTTAACAATAACGAGGCCGTTATGCATCCAATAACGGGCAAACGGTTTTCCCGTAAGGGCCTCCGCTTGGGCTATCTCGTTCTCGTGGTGGGGAAAGATTAGGTCGAGACCTCCGCCGTGGATATCTATCGATTCCCCTAAATGTTTAAACACAAAGGCGACACATTCGGTATGCCAACCGGGGCGACCCTCACCCCAAGGGCTCTCCCAAGCGGGCTCTCCGGCCTTAGAACGTTTCCAGAGTGCAAAATCAAGGGGATTTTTCTTATCCTCCCCCGGTTCGACCCTCGCACCGGCCTTTAGCTCATCGATACTCCTTTTGGAGAGTTTTCCATAATCTTTGAACCTTTCGACGGAAAAGTAAACGTTCCCTTCGGGGGTGGCGTAGGCATAACCCTTATCTATAAGTTTTTGAACAATTTCGATAATTTCCGGAATGTGGTCGGTAACCCTCGGTTCTACATCGGCCGGTTTTACTCCTATAGCTTCGGTATCCTCGTAGTAGCGGGCTATGTAGCGGTCGGCTATCTCCATAAAGTGTTTGCACTCTTTATTTGCCCGGTTAATTATCTTATCGTCAACGTCGGTAAAGTTCCTTACAAATTTGACTTTATAGCCAAGATGCTCCAAATACCTCCTGAAGGTATCGAAAACTATCAAACTTCTACCGTGCCCAACATGGGAATCGTCGTATACCGTAACCCCGCAGGTGTAAATTTTTACATAGGGCGGATTTTGGGGAACGAATTCTTCCAACTTCCCCGTAAGGGTATTAAAAAGTTTGAGGGTCATATTGAGGAATTATTACATAGCCTTGCCTACAACGGTTTTATCGTTGCAAATACCCTTTTAAAGGGCAATTTTTAACCTATGTTTACTACCGAAGATGGAAAGGTTTTAATAGACCTTGCAAGGAGGGCTATAGAAAGTGTCCTAAAAGGGGAAAAATTGGAGGTTCCCGAGTGGATTAAAGAGAGATATTCTCAACCGATGGGGGTTTTCGTCACTTTAAAAAATCGGATAAACCACCAACTTAGGGGGTGTATAGGTTTACCCTATCCAGTTTTACCCCTATGGGAGGCGGTGATAGATGCCGCTGTAAGTGCCGCCTTTAAAGACCCCCGTTTTATTCCCATAGGCAGTTTAGATGAACTAAAAAACACTATTTTAGAGCTCACCATTTTGACCCCTCCCAAGGAGGTTGACGTTCCCGATAAAAGGCTCCTACCGAAAGTTATAAAGGTAGGTAGGGACGGTCTTATAGTGGAGGCTCTCGGAAGGAGCGGACTACTTTTACCCCAAGTGCCGGTCGAATATGGTTGGGATGAAAAGATGTTTTTAGCCCAAACCTGCGTTAAGGCCGGCCTTCCGCCCGACTGTTGGCTCTGGCCCGAAACGAAAGTTAAAACTTTCCAAGGTCAAATTTTTGAGGAGCTCGAGCCCTACGGTGAGGTGGTTGAAAAACCTTTATCCGCCTGAGGTTTTTCTTTCAACCTCAACCTTTTGAGGATAGATACTTTCCAG
>JALSNH010000213.1 GCA_026987085.1 Aquificota bacterium
TAGAAATTAAGAAATTTCTTTAAGAGATTTCTACAGCCTGTCCGCCGGCCGCTTCTATCTTTTCTTTGGCAGATTTGGAGAACTTGTGGGCCTTTACAACTAAAGGTTTGGTAATATCTCCATCTCCGAGAATTTTTACCGGTTGGTTTTTCCTAACCAAACCTTTGGCGAGCAACTTTTCGGGGGTAACCTCTTCATTGGCTTCAAATAGTTCGTTGAGTTTTCCAACGTTTACTACCGAATAGACCACTTTGTTTACAGGTCTAAAGCCCCTTTTAGGAATTCTCATATGGAGCGGGGTTTGTCCACCTTCGAAGAACCAAGGCAAAGTCCTATCGCCGGAACGGGTTTTTTGACCTTTATGTCCTTTTCCTGCGGTTTTTCCTTTTCCGCTACCTATACCTCTACCGACCCTTTTTCTTTCTTTGGTAGCCCCTTCGTGGGGTTGAAGGTTATGCAATTCAACGGTCATAGTTTCCACCTCCATTTCCAAACCTTTAAAAGGAAAAATTAAAAGGACCGATTAAAGGTCCACAATCTCTCCTTTCCAATTTTTGTATTGCTTATAGCCTTTTCTCCTCAAAAAGTCCTCAAGGTCGGGAATGCGGGAGAAGTAATAAACCCCTTTACCGTTGGTATATACACCGTTCTTTACAACGATTTTTCTATCATTTTCCTCCGAAAGGTCCCTCTCAACAACGGGAACCTCACCGGAAAAGTCTATTTTGTAAGCGACCCCTACAAGGTACCAAGCCTTTTTGATATTTCCCCAAGTTCTGGGGTCATCGGCTAAAATCCTCTCGTCGCCCTTTTTTCTCAAACCCAAAGAGTGGACCGCCTGAATATGCTCATCCCTCTTTCCGGCCAAACCCCTTACCAATTTCACTTTGAGTTTTTCCATAGCCGAACCTCCATTAGTAGAGTTTTATGTGTTTGTACCTTCTGGTGGCGTAGATTCTATAGTTTTCAAGGATTTCCTCTACAGGTTTACCTCTCTTGGCTGCAACCTCTTCGGGAGTTTCCATTTGTAGGAACGCGTCAAAAACGGCCCTCAAAACGTTGTGGGGGTTGGTAGAACCGATAATCTTGGTAAGAACGTCGGTGTATCCCGCCAATTCGAAAACCGGTTTAGCCGCACCACCCGCAACAATACCGGTACCCCTACGGGCGGGCAGAATGATTATTTTGGTAGGTCCGTAATGACCAATTACCTCGTGGGGAACGGTTCCGTTAATAATGGGGACCCTAATAACCTTCTTTTTAGCATCCTGGATAGCTTTAGCTATAGCCAAAGGAACCTCTTTAGCCTTACCCAAACCAAAACCTACATGACCCTTTTTATCTCCAACAACAACCAAAGCGGAGAAGCTAAACCTTCTACCACCTTCGGTAACCCTTGTAGTTCTCTTAGCTTGAATTAACCTCTCTTCGAGAGGCAGCTCCTCGGGGTTGACCCCCTGCTCGCGCTGCCTCATTTCGAGCATATGGTCAATAGATTTTCCGCCCATAACAACTCCTCCTAAAAATTAAAACTCAAGACCGAGCTCCCTGCACTTTTCCGCAAAAGCCTTAATCTTGCCGTGGTATTTGTATCCGCCCCTATCGAAAACCACCTTTTTAATACCCTTTTCTTTAGCCCTCTCAACGAGGAGCTCCGCAACCTTTTCAACTACCGGTATAGATTTACCGCCCCTGAAACCGAACTTTTCAACAAAACCCTTATCTATAGAGGAGGCCGATACCAAAGTATGGCCTACGGTATCGTCAATAATTTGAGCGTAAAAATGGTGGTCGCTTCTGTAAACGCAGAGGCGGGGTCTAT
>JALSNH010000214.1 GCA_026987085.1 Aquificota bacterium
TTTATACGGTTAAAAAAGTTTTGGAAGCGTTGTTTCAATCCACTAAGTCGGTATAAAACCAAGAGCTTTTAGACCAAATAAAACAACACCAACCCGGTTTCAATTCCACTAAGTCGGTATAAAACTTCCCCACAAGGGTGGAATTGTGTTTGAGCGTTCCCATTGTTTCAATTCCACTAAGTGGGTATAAAACCTGCAAAGCCTCTTAACCTTCTGTAAGCGTCAAAGATGTTTCAATTCCACTAAGTGGGTATAAAACATCGTTTGTCCCTATTTAATAGATTTTGCGATTAACCAGTTTCAATTCCACTAAGTGGGTATAAAACAAGCTAAACAATCATATAGATTATTTAAAGAGTATTGTTTCAATTCCACTAAGTCGGTATAAAACCGATTGTAAGTCATCCTGGAGACTATCTACTTCTTTGTTTCAATTCCACTAAGTCGGTATAAAACTCTTGAAAAGGTGGGAGAAAATCTTTATTATGACCCGACCATGTTTCAATTCCACTAAGTCGGTATAAAACCTAAAATGAATGCTCACCGTATAGTCCATTATGTGAGTTTCAATTCCACTAAGTCGGTATAAAACCTCCCCGGTGAGGTCTCGGTTTTGTTAGACCCTATAGGTTTCAATTCCACTAAGTCGGTATAAAACTAGGGTTAGATTTTAAGTTTTTAAGGAATAGCTCTAGTTTCAATTCCACTAAGTCGGTATAAAACTCATATTGTGCCGAATTGTCATCTGCTTCTCAGTACGGTTTCAATTCCACTAAGTCGGTATAAAACTTGAGAAAATTAATCCTGATGTATTTAAGAAAAATTTGTTTCAATTCCACTAAGTCGGTATAAAACAGGTTAAAAAATGAGCTTAGAATGGAAAAAAACTCTGTTTCAATTCCACTAAGTCGGTATAAAACGATGTTCAATTCAATGCTCAAAGCATTGATAAAACCGCAGTTTCAATTCCACTAAGTCGGTATAAAACAATCACTTTAGAGGAAGTTTTAAACTTTATTAAACAATGTTTCAATTCCACTAAGTCGGTATAAAACCTAAAATGAATGCTCACCGTATAGTCCATTATGTGAGTTTCAATTCCACTAAGTCGGTATAAAACCCTGCAACACGCAAACCATTTTCAGTTGCCAAGGAGCCTACCTTTCTTAGGTTAATTTTAAATTTTAAAACCTTTTGCAGGAAATTTCAAGTGGTTAATTTTCACTAACTCTTTAGTTGTGTTCCATACCTAATTTATTCGCTATATTTGGGTATTGATTATCAATGGTTTCCAATTACGCCGTATGACCGTATAAATTTTTTGATTTCTATAAGGCATGACGTCAAAATGGTGTTAATCTAACCCTTATGGGACAAAAGCGAAATAAACGCAAATCTCAAAAAGATTATGTAAAAACGACTATTTACCTTGAAAGGGAGCTATGGAAAGAACTCAAATGGGAGGCAATAGAAAAACAGACAACTCTTTCGGAGCTTATTAACCGAAAACTCAAAGAGTTGAAAAACTTAAAAAGGAAAACGCCAATAGTGGGCGAGGATTTGGAAAAACTTTTGGGGTGATTTTTAAAATAAAGTTAATGCCCCGTGTGTATTATATTTTTAAATCGGGAACCTTAAGGAGGAAGGAAAACACCCTTTTCCTTGAAACGGAAGGGCAAAAAATTCCGATACCCGTAGAGGAAGTTTACGAACTTTTTATATTCGGTGAGGTTAATTTCAACACTAAGTTGATAAATTTCCTTTCCTCCAATGGTATTGTAATGCATATTTTCAACTACTACGGTTGGTATTCGGGAACCTTTTACCCTCGTGAAGATAAAGTTTCTGGTTTTTTACTCGTTAAGCAGGTTGAAAAGTATTTAAATTCCAATGAAAGGCTCTATCTTGCCAAAAAGTTTGTAGAAGGAGCCATAAAAAACGGTGAAAAGGTTTTAAAAAGTGACTTTTCCGAAAATTTAAAAGCCCTTCGGGAAGCTAAAAATGTCAGCGAAGTTATGGCGGTGGAAGCGGATTTTTGGAAGAAAGCCTACCGAAGATTGGAGGAACTAACGGGCTGGAAGTTTGAAAGTAGAACCCGCCGACCACCAAAAAACAGGCTTAACGCACTAATAAGTTTTGGAAATTCTTTGCTTTACGCAAAAATTTTAGGAGAAATATACAAAACCGCCTTAAATCCTACGGTAAGTTATCTCCACGAGCCTTCAGAGAGACGTTATTCTTTGGCTTTGGACGTTGCGGAGGTTTTTAAACCTTTGTTTGTTCTAAAACTCATAACCACCTTGATAGGAACCAAACTTAAAGAAAACCACTTTAGGGAAGACCTAAACGGCATATTCCTAAATGAAGAAGGGAAAAAGATTTTTATCTCCCAGTTTGACGCCCTTATGGAGAAAACTTTTAAACACAGAACCTTAAAAAGAAACATTTCCAACCGCCAACTACTTAGATTGGAACTCTACAAACTAATAAAACACCTTTTGGAAGAGAAAGACTATATTCCTTACACAAATTAAAGGAGAAATTATGAGGGTAATACTCGTTTACGATATTGCAACCGAGTTTCCGCAAGACCAATCAAGATTGAATAAAGTTAAAAACATTTGTAGAAAATATTTGCACCATCTCCAAAAGTCGGTTTTTGAAGGAGATTTGACCGTTTCCCAATTGGAGAGGTTAAAAACAGAAATCCTTTCGGTGGTAGATAAAGAAAGGGACTTTGTGGTGGTTTATACAATTGAAAACCCTAAAGGTTTAAACCGTCAAATCATTACCAACACACCCGACCCGACCGACAATTTAATCTAATGGATATAGACCTATACAGCTTGAAAATAACCGCCACCGAGGTGGCTTACTACCTAATTTGTAAACGTAAACTTTGGCTCTTTTCCAAAGGAGTTAACTACGAAAGTGAGAACGAATTAGTCTTATTAGGGAAACTTTTGGACGAAACAACCTACAAAAGGAGTAAAAAAGATGATAATCCCTTTGAAGGTTTACCTTTTAAATTGGATTTCCTTACAAAGGACGGAAATTTAATAGTCCACGAGGTGAAACAGAGCGATAAATTGGAGGACGCTCATAGATTACAAGTTAAGTTCTACCTTTGGGCGTTGAAAAAACTCGGATTAAACCCTTTAAAGGGAATTTTGCACTATCCCAAACAGATGAAGGTTGAGGAGGTATTTTTGACTCCCGAAGATGAAAAGGATATAGAAAGAGCCCTCCAAGAGGTGGAAAGGATAAAGGCTTTAAATAAACCTCCAAAGGTTGAAAGAAAAAGCTACTGCAAAAGGTGTGCTTATTTTGAGTTTTGTTTTTCTTAGAGGGTAATTGGAAGCTTACACAAATGGGATAGATTAAAACCCAAGGAGGAAGTTAATGGCGGGTCAAGTTATGGACCTTTTGGATAGGTTAGAGGAAATTCTAAAACAGTCTTTACAGTAAACTACGCCAGAAAGCCCTCATCTGTGATGGGGGGATGAATGGTGTCCGATAGGTATTGACTTTTTAAAAAAAAAGTATAAAATGTAAAACCAAAAAGGGGAATAACTGCAGGGGAAAAAATCCCCTGCGACCTGAAAAATATTAATTTAAAAGGCACTGGCAGGTCGCCTGAAGTCTGCCCTACCCGTGGACCGCGGGGAAGTAACGCCCGTGGAGTGGGTTCTGCCCACGATGAAGCGAGAAGCCTCGCATCTCTGATGCGGGGAGGAGGTCACCGGAGGATAAAGCTAAAGAGGCTAAGCGAATAATAGCGGAATTATCTCAAGAGGTTTCCAAGGAAACTTTGGAAAGAGAAATTCCCAAAGTAGAGGAAAATCTTTCCAAACGACTTACTACCAAGGAGGATCTTTATAAGGTTAAAGAGGAATTAAAGGAAGATATTTATAGAATAGAACGGGAATTAATAACAGTAAAAATCCTCCTATGGGTTGTGGTTATTCTTAGCGGAGCGAGTTTCTTTCCGCAGCTGCTGAACCTTCTAAAGGTTCTTAAATAATCCCTACTGTTGTAGGGTTTCCATCATCTCCTTTTGCAGGTGGTTCTAAACCATTCTCTCCGTAAGGTAAGTTTGCGAATTTTATGCTCCACTTTTGGAGGAGTTTGTTTTCACTCCTAAAGTTGGTAGGATTTTTTAACTCCCAATAGAGGGGAACGCTGACGGTATAGTCCAATATCTGTTCTCTGATTTTGAGTTTTTCCACATAGTCGGTTTCTCTTTGATATAGTTCCAAAAGTTGGCAAACTTCATCTTTAAACCTTTCGGGTATCACCGTGATGTCCAAGATATTCCTAAACATTTGTAGGGCAAACCCTTTATCCTCCCTTAACCCTAAAGAGTGTAAACTTTCTATGTAATCCTTAGCCCGTTTGTAGTTTTCAAAATACCTAGTCCCTATGAGGTTTTCTTTGGAATAAACCGTTTCCACCAGATAGAGCTTCTTTTCTTCGTCCCACTTTCCGTTGCCTATTTGGGATATACCATTAAGGGTTAATTCCAACAGGGTTCTTGGGTAAACCGTTCCCAAACCGCTCGGGCTTTGAGTATATACAAACACGTTGGGTTCTTCGGTTGTCTTTTTACCGAAGCGGTTTACCCTTCCCAGCCTTTGAACGAAACTATCCGCGGTGGATATTTCGGTAAATAAAAAGTCCGCATCAATATTTAAAGATGCTTCCGCCAATTGGGTTGTGATCCAAACTCCTCTTTCTCCTTTGCGGAAGAATTCTTCTATTTCTCTCTCCAAGTGTTGTCTATCTTTTCTTATAAACCGGGAGTGGAGGAGTTTTGCCTCTATTTCCTTTTCCCTTAAGAGGTTTTTAATTTCCTTTGCCCTCTCCACTGTATTGGCGATAACTAAAACTTTTCCCTTTTTGGAGTATTTTGCAATTTGGTTTAAGGCTCTTTCGGAGGTTATTTCTTCGTTTATAAAACTGATGTTGTGACGGATTTTATCGGTTATAAAGGTGGCTTCGCAGTCTATTATTTCCACCAATTCCTCCCTTAAAAAGGCGGGCAAGGTGGCGGTGGTTATTAAAAATTTCCCGCCGAAGGCGGCTATTTCTTTTAATGCCTCAACAATAAAAGCTAATGTGTGGGGTTCGTATGACTGTATTTCGTCCACCACTATGCGGGCGTAGGAAAAGAGGCTTAAAACTTTTTCAAAACCCTCATAGTGGAAGGTAAAGGGCAGTATCTGGTCGGGGGTGCAAACTATTAGAGGTTGGGAAAAATGTTTGGCCCCAAACAGGGTTTCCAAAATACCTTCACCTTTGTTGGTTTCCTCTTCCCTTTTAACCAAATAGGAGGTTGCGGAGGAGTGGAGTAGTCCCACTTTTTGGCTTCCAAAGTAGTTTTTAAACCTTTCGTAGATGGAGTTTATTGCGGTTCTAACCGGTAAGGTAAAAAATCCTTTTCTTTTTAAAAAGAGGGCTCCCGCTTCGGTTTTTCCATAACCGGTTTGAGCCACCGCTAAAAGGTTTTTATCTTTGTTTTTTAAAACGAACTCTTGCAGGTCGTTTAACTTTTTACCCTCATTTTGGAAGGTTTCTTTTAAAACTTTTTCGGTATCTACGGGCGGTTTTTCCACCGTTAGGTCTACCTGTTTGACACTTCCCGAATGGTCAAGCCTTAGGAGAAAACCCTTTAGGAGTATATAGGTTTTCTTCAACTCCTCGGGGTTTCCTTTAAATACCTCCCTCCTCTTAAGGAGGGGGTTTTTTACCTTCTTCCCTTTAAAGAAACCGTATTCCTCCCTCCCCAAAAGGGTTCGGTAAAATTTTCTAAACCCGTTTGGTTCTAAACCGAATTCCACCGTTAGGAGGTTTAAAATATCCTCCACATCGGTGTTGTCGGGAACCCTGTGGTGGTGCAAAATAGCCAAAGCTACCAAATAGAGTTCCTCTTCGTTTAAATGGTTTCCCTCAAAAAGATATAAAAAGGCGGGGGAAACCAAATTGTGTTTTATCTCCTTTTCAACCCCTTTGGGACAGTTGAAGGTTTTGTTTCCCACCTTTTGTTGGAACTTGCAGTGAATTTTTCCGTAATCGTGGTATTTGCAAGCCAACTCTAGGAGGTTCCAAAAATTGGATTTAAACCTTTGGGGGAGCGACTCTTCTATATCGCACCCATAAAGTTCTTCTAATGTTTCCAAATTCTGTAAGAGTTTGTCGGTATGCTCCCTTATTGTGGTTCCATCGCTCTTTGCCCAAAGGGTGTTAATTAAGTTCTCCAACCTCTGCAGGTTGTTCATTGTTTTGCGCTCCTTTAGATTCCATTTCGTTGTTCAAACCTATTAAAAAGGCGTAAGCTATGCGGTTAAATTGTTTTTCGTCCAAGGCGTCCACAAAGATTTTTGGAATAGGTTTTTCTATATCCAAGTAGAGCCTAATAAGGTTTTGGGCAAAGGCGTCTATATCCCTTCTCCTGATAGCTTCCAAAATTCTAAAGCTGGCGGTTTCTATTTTTTTCTTAAACCGGTCGGGGTAAAGTTCTTTTAAGGTATCTCTAACCTTCTTTCCTTCCGCAAAAGCCCAATTTATCTGCTTTTTAATGGTTTCCTCCATATTTAAACCCTCCTTAAGTAGTTCTTCAAAAAGGATTAAAAAGGTCAGACTGAAAGGCAGATTTTTAAATTCGCTTTTAATAAACTTTGCGGTTTTTATAATCCTCTCTACAAAAGAGTTCCCTTTGATTTTTTCCACTTTTTGGAAATAGTAGGAAATTAGAAGCAACAGAAGGTGGTATAGACTTTTGCCGCTAAAGGTGTAGTCTAAAAAAATGTCAAAAATGGGATTTAAAACTTTGGGAAACCTCTCGGGAAGGTTGGTATGTTTTATAACTTCCGCAACCTTTAGCGGTATATGAAAGGTGTAAACATTGGCGGTGTTTTGAGAAATAGGTTCAATTTCCACAAAAAAGATATTGCTCAAAAGCCACTCCGATTTGGTCTCCTCCAATTTTTTGGCTATTTCGGTAAGGCTTTCCTTTATAAACTCCTTCGTTAGGAATTTTTTACTTTGTAATAGTTCGTTGAGTTCTAAAGTTGTTAAAACATCGTAGGGAATATAGACGAATATATAACTTTCATCTTTGGTTTTATCGAGATCGAAAGAAATTTTATTAAAACCAATAACGGCAAAGTAGAGCAAAAATTCGCAATAGGGACACAGAAAAAGGGCATTTTTACCGTCGTAAAAGAAGTTTTCGAAGGTTTTGGAACTGGCAAATAGGGGGGAGAAGTTGGTTTCTTCCAAGGCTTTTATACCTTCCTCCTTTTTGTAAGCGTGGCGGGTGAAACAGAATCTGCATATCGGTGCGTCAGTATCGCATTGGTGTTCCAAAACTTTTTTTAGCTCTTTCTCTATAGCTTTCAAAATAATTTTTCGGTTGGCTTCTTTTCCTTTTTCGTTGAGTTCTTTTATTAGTTCGTTTTCCCTAATTTGGTTTAAAACCTTTTTCTTTTCCTTTTTTTGAGCTTTGGAAAGTTCTTCTTCTAACTTTTTAAGGGTATTTAAGACCTTACCGTCAACCGCAAAGGTTATAAATTCTTCGTCCACAAATTTGGGGTCAAATTCAAAAACTTCCTTTCTTAGGTTTTCAAAATTGTTTTCGTTTGAAAATTCTATTATGTATTTTTCTAAAACATTTTTACTTATTTCTATGTTGAGTTTTTGTTTTAATTTTTCTAAATTTTCAGGAGCTTTCTTAGTATTTTTATACTTTAAATAATTCTTTATGAGTTTCGAGGTTTGATTAGATATTTGTGCTAAAGCGGAATTATTATAAAATTTTCCAATAAGTTTAAACTTATTTTCCTTTAGTAAATGTTCCGCATAAAGTTTGGGCAATTTTTCCCAAACCTCTTTAGGGATTTTTACAGTTTTTCCTTCCGCATATTCCTCTATTGGATATTGAAACTCCTTTAAAACCTTTAAAAGTCCCACCAAAGAGGCG
>JALSNH010000215.1 GCA_026987085.1 Aquificota bacterium
AAATTTCCGTATCCTAAATATGCCAATATACCTATGTCTACATTTTGAGGAACTTCAAATTGTTTATACTCCTCTTTAGGTATATCCCCAAACCTAACCCATACCTTTCCCGCTTTTTTGGTATTTCCAAATAGTTTACTCTCAAGGTTATAAATTTCATTTAAATCATCCGTAAAGGTCAAAGCCAAATTTCTAAACCACCAGCGGAGGATACCTATAAAAGAGGCCGGGCGGAGTTCCGCCTGCTCTTTTGGAAAAGCCCCACCGATAAAGGCGGGGGTAATTAGCTCAAGTTCATATTCCAATTTTTCGTAAAGAGCCATTTGTAATATAAGGTACCTTAAGTGAGAAAATCAAAAGTGCTTCCATCGTTTTACCCCCAATACTAAAAACACAAATTCGGACCTCGTCATATTAAGTAATCAAGCTATTAGACTTTTTGTCCACGGTAATTCTATTAATTCCATCTCTAAAGCTCTTGATATTTCCTTTCTTACGGTTCAAAAGTGGATTAAAAAAGCCGGGCAGAAAGATGAAAAAAAATTACTTTACAAACTTCTAACACTAAAGTTATTTTTCATCTATTCGGGTAGCTATCCTAAATTTTTGATAGGCTAATTCCAACATTTTTTTGTAGTTATTTAGAATTTCCCTTTTTCCATCGTGGGCTGAAGAACCTAAATTATTCATCTCGTAATCACGTGCTTTTTTAAATAGGTCCTTAATTTCCAATAAGGTGCGTATTCTTTTACAGTTTTCCTTTTCCGAATCTGTGCAAAGGGTAGAAGATATAACTTTTTCAAGTTCTTCAATTATGGTTAAAAAAGCTAATTTATACAAATCCAGCAACATTCTTTCAATATGACCCTCAAATCTTTTTAAATTCCTAAATGCCCGTTCCTGCAACTTAGCATCTTTAATATCTTTTAAGGATTGCATTAAGTGGGCAATAGCCTTTTCTATTTCTAAAAGAGGCTCAACAGGCTTTTCTCCTTTAAGGGAAATAACAATATTGTAAGGGTAAATATAATGCTCAAAAAATAATGCAGAACATTCCTCTAAAGTATTAAAAAGTTCCCTTTTAAATGACTCTAAATTGCCATTATCCATACCGATTACTCTCCATACACGATTTTAGTTAAATTTGCATCAAGCAAATTCTTGTCCTTTTCTTGTTTCTTATATTTCCCAGTTCTATATTTCCTCAATTTAAATATATTTCCAGTAGCGTAGCTAAGTTCTTTTGCAGCCGGTATAAATTCCTCAACATCTACTTCAAACTTAGTATCCTTAGTATGCTTCAGTTCATACAATACATTTCTCCATAAAAAGAGTAGTAAATATAGTAAGCCTCCACCTACTATAACTCCTGCCGCTATAATTAATAAATCATTTATACTCATTTCTTTTCCTCCTCACACTCGTTGAGTTTATAAGTTAGAATCCACCAACTGCGAAGGGTAAGGAGCCATAAAAATAAGACTATAACTAGTAAGAAAAAACTTAAAATTTTTATAGAAGTAAAAGATTGAAACTTAACTAAAAGTGTTCCAAATCCTCCACCCAAGGCTAAGAGTACTAAAGTTAGTTTTTCAAGTAATGTTTTGAAAAAATCTATCTTAGCTTCAATAGTTTTGCATTTTTCCATAGTGCAACCCTTAAAGGTCGATTTATTTCAATATCTCTCCCAATTTGTTTTCATAAACCTCTCTTAACCTTCCGGTGGAAATTTCCAAAACCCTTTCACCATTGTTGGTTATTCTTAAAACCGGTTCCT
>JALSNH010000216.1 GCA_026987085.1 Aquificota bacterium
TTGAAGAAGGACGGTTCCAAACTCCCAATATAATTTTTGTGGTAGCTAAAAACTTTGCTGATTAAATCCCAATGAACGGACATTAATCATAGTTTACCTCTTTAAGGGATAAATTTCAAAAAACTGTTAGGGGAAAGAAAAAATTCCTACAATGGCGAAAAAATCCTTGCTACTTGAAAGAAAATTTACTAGAATTAAATATTTTGGTCGGGGGCGTAGCTCAACTGGATAGAGCGCGGGACTACGGATCCCGAGGTTGCGGGTTCGACTCCCGCCGCCCTCGCCATTAATCAATCTATACTCTCCTCCTAATGGAAAAGGAAAATCAAAACCTTTACGAGAAAGCATTCGACTTTTATCTTTCGGGAGACCTTATTAACGCCTTGGCACTTTTGGAGGAGTTTTTAAGTCAAAATCCAAAACACCCTTATGCGCTTTTTAATATAGGAAAAATCCACTACGAGCTTGGAAACAAAGATTTAGCAAAAGCCTACCTTGAGGAGGCAATTAAATTAAAACCGGACCTTTATGAGGCCTTAAGAATTTTGGCCGATATATACACCGAAGAGGGAAATATAGATAAGGCTTTGGAACTCTACAGGAGGCTCGAAAAAATCCACCCTTCCGCGGAGGTCTACAACAATATTGGGTACCTCTACCAGCTTAAGGGAGAGCACGAAAAGGCTATAGAGGCCTTCGATAGGGCTATAAAGAAAAATCCCAAACTTGCGGAGGCTTATTACAACAAAGCCCTCTCCTTTAGGAGACTCGGAAAGTTAGAGGAGGCCCTAAAGTGGTATAACAAAGCGATAGAGCTTAATCCGAAGGACCCCGACTTTTACTACAACCGGGGGATTGTTAAAAAGAAGCTCGGAGACTTCGAAGGGGCCAAGAAAGATTTTGAAACCACAATAAGGTTAAATCCCTCCTTTGTAAGGGCCTACAACAACTTGGCCAATATCCTCTATCAGGAGGGAAACCCCGAAAGGGCTATAGAACTTTATAAAAAAGCGCTTTCGATAAATCCCAATTACACCGACGCTTTGGAAAATATCGCCCTTGTATTGAGAGAAACGGGCCGCTGCGCGGAGGCGGTAAAGTATTACGACAAACTTTTACAGCTCTACCCCGACATGCCGGCCTACCTTATCGACAAAGGAATTTGCCTTAAGGAGCTCGGGGACTACGAAGGTGCGGAAAAGCTCTACAAAAGGGCGGCCGAAGTCAGCGAGCAGTTTAAACCGCTTGCCCTCTATAATCTTGCTTGTCTCTACAACCTCAAAGGTGAAAAAGAGAAAGCAAAACAGCTTTTGGAGGAGGCCTTTAAATTGGACCCCGAACTAAAGGAATATGCAAAAACCGACCCGGAGGTGGAAGGTTTAATTTAACAGAACCTCCCAAGTTCCTCCTTTAAAAATTTTGTTAGCTCCCTTACCTGTTTTTCCGTTTCTCCCAAACTTTTTGAGTTGTCTATTACGAAATCGGCCAGTTGTTTCTTTTTTTCTATATCCATTTGGAGGTTCCACCTCTTTTCAAACTCCTCCTCCGAAAGGTTTCTGTATTTGACCGCCCTCTCTTTGGCCACCTCCTTGGGAGCGTAAACCAAAACGGTGTAGTGGAACCTGTTTTGGTTGCCCTTTTCAAATATTAAGGCCGCCTCGAGGACGCAAATACCTCCCTTTTCTTGGCAGAATTTTTCAAATTCCTCGTAAACCTTCGGGTGGAGCAGATTTTCAAGCCACCTTAGGAGGTTTTTATCTT
>JALSNH010000217.1 GCA_026987085.1 Aquificota bacterium
CCAAAAAGTCCCACTTTTGGTTAATAATTCCAAAATTCTGGAGGGGTTGGTTCTGGAAGGGACTGTTTGAGGTAATACTCTTTTATCTTTTCATAAAAAGGGACCACCTACCCCTTATTAGGAACCCTCTCGCCAGAACGGCATATCTATTTGTATTATTGCTAATACTGTTTGAAATCTGGACCGGATTTGCTATGTACGGAATGTCCAACCCCGATGGTTTTTGGGCTAAAACTGTAAGTTCTTGGACTATTCCCCTGTTTGGTGGAAACGAGTACACCCTCCACTTTTGGCACCATGTGGTGGCCTGGATAATAGCTCTGTTTGTAATTGTCCACGTTTATATGGTCTTCTTTAACGATTTCATAGCCAAAGAAGGTGAGCTGTCATCTATGGCTTCCGGAGTTAAATTCTTCCCCGAAGGGCACCTACCTGCAGATTGCGATGATGTAGTTTCTAAAAAAGAATGCAAAAAATTGAAAGAAGCATCTTCTTAGATTTTTAACCTTTAATGTCTTTTCATTTCGATAGACCTTTTTTAGTTATTGTCTTTCTAACTTTAATCCTTATTGGTTTTGGATTTATAAATGCTCCTCAAAAAGGAAATCTTTATGGGGTTTCTACTTTAAAAGGAAAGGTAATTAACGTTTCCTTTAAAAGAGCCGTTATTTTAGATACCTCTAACCATCTTTGGGAGGTTTATATAAAACGCATCAAAGTTTTTCCAGGGGATTTTATTACTGTAAGCGGAAAAATTAAAGGTTGGAAGATTTATCCTTTTAAAGTTCGTATTGAGAGAGGTTTTATCCAAAGGTTTCGTGTAAAAATACATCAACTTTTAAAAGAAAGGTTTTTAAAAAGTTCACGTTCAAGAATTGATAAAAAGCTTGGTTTGGCTCTACTGTTTGGTGAAAATTGGTTCTCTTATAAAGAAAGAAAAAAACTTGGACACTTAGGTATCTACCACCTTATAGTAATTTCCGGTTTTCATTATGCTCTGTTTTTAGGTTTGCTTTTTGTTATTCCTGTTATACGTAATATCCGCTATTGGTTCGCCTTGATATTTTTTAGTTTTTTTACATTACTAGTTCTATTTCCTAAGGCTCCAGCTTACAGAGCTTTTATCTCTGTTTCTTTATTTGTTATAGCGCGTCTTGTAGGAGCAAAATATCATCCTTTAAAAGCTTTAATTGTTGCTGCGTTAATAAGCGCTATTTTTTATCCCTATTGGGTTTCCAATATAGGTTTCTGGCTTTCCTACTTGGCCGCAGGAGCTTTAATTCTTTACTACGGTGCCAATAGGTCACCTGAGGAAAGCTTTGTTAAATCCTTCTTTGGGAGAACTTTAGGACTGGAAACTACTCTTGTTGTATTGGCTGCTATAACACCTCTACTTGTTTCTTTTTTTCACTATTTTTCCTACGGAAGTTTACTATTGACTTCCCTCTTTACGTGGATTGTTGAAATTTACCTTTTAATTGGAACTTTAAATTTACTAAGCTTTTGGAGTATTCCTCCTCTAGTAGATCTGCAAAATTGGGTAGCCGCTATTTTTGGAAAAATCTTTTACAGTTTGCCCAATAGTTTCTATATACCTTTTGATGGAATCAATTTAACAATCATTTTACCACTTACAGGTATAGTATTTTTAATACTATCCTTAAACTTTCCGAGGAAGTTGTTTTATCTAACTCTAACTTTAATTGGTGAACTGATGATACTTTTCGTTTTGTCTAAATTACATTTAGAAGTTAGCC
>JALSNH010000218.1 GCA_026987085.1 Aquificota bacterium
TCGATGTTGAAGATGCAATTTTGGAACTTGAAGAAAACCATTTGCATTTCCTACCTTATATAGATATTCGAAATAATGAGCTATGTATTCTTTATAAGAAAAAAGCGGGAAATTACGGAGTAATTAGAACAGGTTGCAAAAAGGACTAAACTTGCTTTTCCTTTTTTTAAAAATATTTTCGATTTCTATGGATAGGGAACTAATGATGTTGGAGGACCTTAGGGTCCTTTCTGCAGAAATTAACGATCTCATTTTCTCTTTAAGGGAGCGTTTAAATCCAACTCTCTTAAGAGATGAATTGGAAGGGATTATTAGCCGAAGATTATTGTCCCTTTCATTAGACACAATAAAGGAAACCCAATTTGGAGAAAAAAAACTTTACGAGGTAAGGTTTAACAATATCCGTCACAGGTTGCATGTTCCCAAACAGGATACTCCTTTAGAGGAGTATCAAAAGTTGGTTAGGAAGCTGCAGGAGGAATTTTTTGAATCAAAGGTCGCTAAAAGATATTACCTTTTGGACGCTTCCAAAAGATGGCTCCTACTCCTTGAAGAGGATGGAGGGAATATAGCCAGAGGCTACAGTGAAGTGGTAAGGTTTACAACTGACCTTATGGAAGAATATCACCGTTGTCGTAATTGTGTTGAAAAAGCTTTAAACAAAAAACCTACCATGAAGGATTGGGAAACTGTTTTAAAATCTATTGACGAAGATAAAGCTTTGGAACCTTTTATGGAAAATTGTATGGTTCCCTGTGAACTTATAGACCTTGTTGCGGAAGTGGAAAATCTTTTTGATCTAACTATAGATGTAGAATTGAAAAAAGCCTTTAAACAACTATTGGGGGCCTGATTTACCTTTTCTAAGTTAGCCTTTGTTTTTAATGACAAAAACCGGTAGGGAGATTTTACTTTTAACCTTTTTTGGGTTTTTCTTTTTTATTTTCGGCAATTGGTTTTTATCGTTAACCTCACCCGACGAAGGGAGAAACGCTTACGCTGCCCTCCATATGTTAAAAACGGGCGATTTTTTAGTTCCCTACTACAATTGCCACTATAGGTTTGCAAAGCCTCCACTCCTTTACTGGCTCACCGCTTTAAGTTTTTCCATTTTCGGCGTTAACGAATTTGCCGCCCGTTTGGTTTCCGGTCTTGCTGCTATAGGAACCTCGATAGTTATCTATTTCCTCGTAAGGGATTTTATTTCAAAAGAAAAAGCCTTTATAGGTGCTTCGATTTTTGTTCTTTTAGTCCATACCTGGTTTGAAGCTAGGGCTTTGGTTCCTGAAATGGTTCTAACTTTCTTTTCCACCCTTGGAGTTTATCTATTTTTAAAGGGAAAAACCACCTTGGGGTGGCTTTCTTTAGCTTTGGCTTTCCTTTCAAAGGGTCCCGTAGGTGTTTTCCTACCTCTGATGGTAGTTTTTGTTTGGAAACTTTTGGAGTTGAAAAATGTAAAAGATACCTTCAAATGGTTTTTAAAGCTTTTTACTTTAAAGGGAATTTTTATTTTTTTGGTAGTAGGCTTTTGGTGGTACGGGGCTATGCTCTACCGCTTTGGGTGGAGCTACTTTTACGACTTCTTTATTTGGGAAAATCTCGGTCGGTTTACGGGAAAACTAAGCGAGCATAACTATCCTTTTTGGTATTACCTACCCGTTTTGGCTATTTCAACCCTGCTGTTTTGGCCGGCTTTAATAAGAGCTTTTAAAAGGGTAAAAGAAAATCTCCCACCCTTCGGGTGGTTTTTTACCGT
>JALSNH010000219.1 GCA_026987085.1 Aquificota bacterium
GCTTAATCTATTTTTTCCTTTTCGTTTAAATTCTCTGCGATTTCCACCGCTTTTATTAAAGCTTTTGCTTTATTTACCGTTTCCAGCCACTCCCTTTCGGGAACAGAATCTGCCACTATACCGGCTCCCGCCTGAATAAATATTTCTCCTCCCCTAATTACCGCGGTCCTTATAGCGATGGCCATATCCATATTTTGCTGAAACGATACGTAGCCGACCGCACCGGCGTAAATGCCCCTCCTTTCATTTTCCAATTCCTCTATAATCTGCATTGCCCTAACTTTTGGAGCACCGCTTACCGTTCCCGCCGGGAAGGTGGCCTTTAAAACATCTAAAACGTCCTTTTCTTCTTCAAGTTCTCCGCTGACGTCGGAAACTATATGCATAACGTGGGAGTAGCGTTCGATACGCATCAGAGAGTCCACATTTACGGTTCCGATTTTTGCCACCCTTCCAACGTCGTTTCTGGCCAAATCGACCAGCATTATATGTTCCGCCTTTTCCTTTTCGTCCGAAAGAAGTTCCTTTTCTAACTTCAAATCCTCCTCTTGGGTTTTTCCCCTCGGCCTTGTTCCCGCTATAGGTCTGGTTTCTATCCTTTTATCCTCAACTCGGACCAATATTTCGGGCGAGGAACCCACCACGTAAAGGTCCTCAAACTTAAGGTAGAACATATAGGGGGAGGGGTTTAAATACCTCAAAACCCTATAGAGGGTCTCGGGCTCGGTATTTAAAGTTTTTGAAAACCTTTGGGAGAGGACTACCTGAATAATATCCCCTTCCACTATGTAGTTTTTCGCCTTTTTAACAATCTCCTCAAATTGCTCCTTTGTAAAGTTGCTTTTCCACTTGGAGAGGTCTATATCGGTACTTTCACCTTTAAGGGGTAAAAGTTTTCTCTCCTTTAAAGGTTCTTTTAATTTTTCAACCACTTTGAGGATTTCTTTTTTTGCTTCCTTATAAAGGTTTTCCAAATTGGCGTTATCTTCAACAATAATCGGTTTAACAACAACCAACTTACTGCTGAGGTTATCGAAAATAACGATAAGGTCGGTTCGAACTAAATAGATATCGGGAACCGAAAGGGGGTCGGGATTTTTATCGGGAACGGGCTCCCAAAATTTTACCGTATCGTAGCCTATATAACCGACAAGCCCTCCCCAAAATCGTGGCAACCTTTTATCAAAGTAAGGTTTAAAGCTTTTTACTATCGGTTTTAGAATATCGAGCGGGTCCGCAAACTCGCCAAATTCTACCTTTCCACTTCTATAGAGCTCGTAATAATGACCCTTACTTTTAAAGTAAAATGAACCTCCATAACCCAAAAAGGAGTATCTTGCCCACTTTTCGCCACCCTCAACGCTTTCTAAGAGAAAGGGAAACCTTCCGAGGTCCTTTATTTTTAAAAAGGCCGTAAGGGGGTTTTCTATATCGGCCAAAAATTCCGTGTAGAGTGGTATTACGGTGTAATCTTTTGCCAACTGTAGGAATTGTTCTAAGGAGAGGTTAAACATTAAGAGGAATAAAAATAACACGCCTAAAGGTAGTTGGAAAAAAGAGCAAAACTATTTTAGTTTTTCCAGTATTTTTTTCTTCCAATAGTTGGCTTTGTTGTAAATCTCTTCCTCGTCGAGGGTTAAAACCTTTCCGTTTTCCATAATAACTTTGCCCCGAGCTATTACCGTTTCGATAGCGCAGGCTTGGGCCGAATAGATTAGCTGGGCGGTAGGGTCGTAGAGGGGCTGGAG
>JALSNH010000220.1 GCA_026987085.1 Aquificota bacterium
ACGCTCTGAACTACTTGGAGGGCGAGTTCTATTCGCCCGAAATTTTGATGCTCGACCTTAGGGAGGCAACCGACGCCCTCGGAGAAATTATCGGTGAGATTACCACCGAAGATGTTTTAGGTCAAATCTTTTCCACCTTCTGTATCGGTAAATAAGGAGGTCAAAACATGGCAGAAGAATTAAAAAAAGAGGAACTTAAAGAGGAGAATAAAGTTCAGGAAGCTGTTAAAGAGGAAGTTAAAGAAGAACAAAAAGAGGAGGTAAAAAGCGACACCTCCCATCAAGAGGGGGATAAAAAAGAAACCTCCGAAGGTGAGGATAGAAAGGAACAAGGCGAGGAAAAGAAAAAATTAACCTTACAGTTGGACTATACTTATGCCGACCTAAAGGAGAAAACCCTTGCCGAACTCCAAAAGTTAGGAAAGGAGCTCGGTCTTTCCCGTGTAAAGGGTCTTAAAAAGGGCGAATTGATAAAACAGATATTGGAAAAGGAGGCGGAAAAGCACGGATTAAAGTTTGTTGAAGGAGTTTTGGATATAAGGCCGGAAGGCTACGGCTTTTTAAGGTATGCGGAAAACTACTACGCTCCCTCACCGCAGGACACCTACGTTCCGCCCAATCTGATAAAAAAACTCGGTCTCCGTCCCGGTGATGAGATAGTAGGATACGCCCGCCCACCGAGGGAGGGAGAAAAATACCAAGCCCTAATAAGGGTCGAGGCGGTAAATGGTATACCTCCTTTTGAAGCGAAAAGAAGACCACTCTTTGAAAAATTAACTCCCTACCATCCCACCGAAAGGTTCAATCTCGAGTTTGACCCTTCGGAGCTCTCCACCCGGGTTGTGAGCCTTATAGCCCCGATAGGTAAGGGTCAGCGCGGTCTTATAGTTGCCCCGCCAAAGGCGGGTAAAACCACCCTGCTACAAAAGATAGCTACCGCCATTATCAGAAACCATCCGGAAGTCCACCTAATGATTTTGCTTATAGATGAAAGACCCGAAGAAGTTACCGAAATGAAACGTATAGTCGGCGAGGGAGCGGAGGTCATAGCTTCCACCTTCGACGAGCCTCCCGAAAAGCATATGCACGTTGCCGAGCTGATGATAGAAAGGGCAAAACGGATGGTTGAAATGGGTAAAGATGTGGTTATTCTCCTTGACTCCTTAACAAGATTGACCAGAGCTTCCAACGCCGTAACTCCGCCCACCGGTAGGGTTCTCTCGGGAGGTATAGAGGCAAACGCTTTCCTAAGACCCAAAAAGTTCTTTGGTGCGGCTAGAAATATTGAGGACGGTGGAAGCTTAACAATACTTGCCACTGCCCTTATAGAGACCGGTTCGAGAATGGACGATGTAATTTACGAGGAGTTTAAAGGAACCGGTAATATGGAAATACACCTCGACCGCAGGCTTTATGAAAGAAGGGTCTTTCCCGCTATTAATATCGAAAAGTCCGGAACAAGGAAGGAGGAACTATTGCTCGAACCTTGGGAGCTTCAAAAAATATGGGTCCTCCGAAAGTTCCTATCTACAATGGACCCGGTCGAGGCTATGGAATTTCTACTCGATAAACTTAGAAAGTTCAAAACAAATAAAGATTTCCTAAAGGCGATGAACGCTTAATCTATTTTTTCCTTTTCGTTTAAATTCTCTGCGATTTCCACCGCTTTTATTAAAGCTTTTGCTTTATTTACCGTTTCCAGCCACTCCCTTTCGGGAACAGAATCTGCCACTATACCGGCTC
>JALSNH010000221.1 GCA_026987085.1 Aquificota bacterium
GGTTTAGAGCTTTATCGTAATAACCGGCATTAAAATAGGCTATGGCCTTAAAGAGAGGTTCCTTTAGAAGCGAAGCAGCTTTTAACCAATCACCTTTATAGTAGTAATACCAACCTAAAAATTCCTTGTAGAGATTCGGATATTTGTCTTTAACCTCTTGGAGGAGAGTTAGAAATTGGTTCCACCTTTTGAGGCGTAAAAGGCTATCGAGCAATATACGGTAATCTTCAATATTTTTATTCCAAACTTTGGAGATGTATTGAGCCGCAAGGTCATAGCGACCAAGTTTGTAAGCGGCGTATCCGGCCAAACGGTATAGGCCAAAGGAGGGAGCGTATTGAACCACAGCAGTGTAATTTTTAAGGTTGTAGAGCTCTTTTAGGTAGATTTCCCAAAGCTCTTTGGATTGGGGAAACAGCTTTAACAGTTGGTAGGCATATTGGGAGCTTAGCGAGGCTAAAGTTTTTGCCAACTCGAGCGCTTTTTTAGAGTTTCTTTCCTTTAAAGTCTCTATAAGATTTAAAGCCCTATCGTAGTTTCCGTTATTAATCAAGTAGAGCGTGTAGTAATAGGTTAAATCTTCACCGTATCTAGAAGTGTTTAATAGAGTTCGTAATGTAGAGGCGTCGGCATTTGCAAAACTTCCCGAAAGGAGTTTCAAGACAATTTTTCGAATTTCCAAACTCCGTTGGTAGTAAGGCGGCAATTGGGCGGTAGTATCGGAAGGGTTTAAGTATTGTTTTAAATAGATGCAGTAAATTCTGTAAGGTTGCTCCAGAGTTTCGCAATGGAGAGAGCGATAAAACTCTTCATCGGAAATTTTTCCTTCCAACCAGTTTAAATAGTTGCTCCAAAAGTCGGAAATGGCTGCCGCCTTTTTATCGTGAATACCGATATATAAGCCGCTAATAACGGTGTTGTAGCAGGCGTAGGTTTTCCAAACAAAGTTGTAGGGTAGCTGGCAAAGGTTTTTAAAAGTTTCGTATGCCTGTTTAAAATTGCCCTCTACAAAGGCTATATAGCCCAAGTAGTAGCGTGCCTTTATAGAGTAAGGACTTTGGGGGTATTCGTTTATTAACCTTAAAAGGTAGGCTTTTGTCTTTTGGTAGTCCCCTTTTTGGAAGGCTTTAACACCTTCCGCATAAAGGGTTTTTGCCTTCGGTTTACCGCAGGAGAAAAAGCTACTCTCTACTTTTACCTCTTCCTGCGGTTTATAAATCTCTTTGGGGTATATCAACGCAACTTTATGCGCATCTACTTTGGGGTTTACCTCAACGGGAAACTTGTCGGGAACCTCCTCTTGGGGTTTGGGATAGAAAACCTTAGATGTAACCTCTACGGGGATAGTTATAACTTTGGTTCCCTTTTGAGGATTGTTTTGGGCAAAATCAACCTCTGTGGAAACAAAAACCAAAGATAGACCTAAAAGTGGGTAAAAAAGACGGCTATAGACCATTTAAAGTGCAATTTTAACTTACCGAGCTAAAGTCCATCTTATCTCCATACCTGTAAAAAAGAAGTTTTTTTAGTTCGGGGAGCTTAGAAAGGTCGGGGGTGGCTTTTAGAATTTTTTCCGCATCTTCTCTGGCCCTCAAAAGCAGGGCCCTATCCTCGGCTCTTGAAAGGTCGGCCATAGGGAAAACGAACTTTCCACTCTGTTCGGTTCCCAAAATATTACCGCTCCCGCGGATTTTCATATCCTCCTCGGCGATTTTAAAACCGTCCAAAGTTGAAACGAAAACG
>JALSNH010000222.1 GCA_026987085.1 Aquificota bacterium
TTGTTGCCCAAAGTTTTTATAAACTCCTTGGCTTCATCGGGATTTTCAAAGGTTCCGTAGCGAGCGGTGGGAACGCCGTATTTGGCCATAAAATTTTTGGCGTAAACTTTGGAGGCTTCGAGCATTGCACCCCTTTGGTCGGGACCAAATATTTTTAAACCCTCTTTGGTAAAGGCGTCTACTATACCCCTTGCGAGGGGGTCTTCGGGACCCACAATTGTAAGGTCGATTTTTTCCTCCTTTGCAAACTTTACGAGGTTTTCTATATCGTTAACATTTATAGGAACATTTTTTCCAACCTTTTTGGTTCCCGCATTACCGGGTGCTATATAAACTTCCTTTACCAGTGGGCTTTGGGCTACCTTCCACGCTATGGCATGCTCCCTGCCGCCTTTTCCGACAACGAGAACTTTCATACTAAAGGATAAAAATTTTAGAAATTAGAAAATTTCTAGCTTTTTGTTAAAAACTTATTTAATTCCATCTGTTTCCAGTCGTGGTAAACCAAAATAGTAAAAATTAAACCTCCCAAAGTTGCGCTTAGATATTGGGATAAGAACCTCCAAAGGATAATAAAGATTCCAATAATATTGGAAGGAACTACACCTTCAAATATAGCTACTCCCCCCAGTTCTCCCACACCGCTTCCTCCGGGAGAGGGACTTGTAAATATCGCATATATCAACGGTAGTTGAATTAAATAAATTTCTAATAAATCAAACTTTATATGAAGAGCCTTTAAAAGGGCCGGCGCAAAACTTAAAAATACCAAGTAGAGCCCTATCGAATATAGGCACGCTTTAAGAAATAAGCTTCTCTTTTTTCTCCAAAAGTATAAAATGGTTATACAGTAGCGTTTAATACCCTTCGATATACCTTTTCCCTTTTCAAGTTTTTGGAACCATTTGAAAATTGGAAACGAAATTAGGGAAAATAGAGCAAAAATACTCCCTAGTAGAAGAAGTTTTTTTAATATCCATTTGTTGGAAAATGTATAAATAACGAAAATAGGGAGCGCAACAAAGAAAAAACTGATTCCGGAAACTGTTTTAAAAAGAATAGATCCCCAAATTTTGCGATTTTGTATTTTTAATCTCTTTAAAAGGTAAAAAATAACCAATTCACCTCCAATGTGGGCCGGTGTTATTGTTGCTCCAAAGGTTGCTATTAAGGAAGTTATATAACCGTAAAGGTATCCATAACGGATATTAAACCCCTCCGCAATGGTCTTTAAGCGTAAAGTATCCAAAAGGTGGTAAGTAAATAATAAAAAAACCGCTAAAAGGAGAAATTTAAAATCCAAATTGTGAAGTGCGGACCAATCGGTTTGTGGTGCAAATTTAATAATAAGATAGATATAGGAAGCTACGACAAAAAGAAAAGTCAATAGACTTCCCCAAAATAAAAAGGCTAAAGGCATAGATATAGGTTATTCCTACTGTTTTTTATTTTTCAACTATTTAAACACTATTTTTTGTCAACTATCCTACTGTTCGTGGTAGGACTTTTTAAGTAGCGATTACCCCAAAAAGTTATCTACAATAGGAGACCAACAACAGTTTCCTATGAATTCATAAAACTTTTTTCTTTAAATTCGTAGATTGATAAATTATTGCATCCAAAGTTTTGGCTATGTCTTGAAGTATATAAGCTAGCTCGGTGTAGTCAATATCTTTTATTTGCTTATCGTTTTGATTTTCTATTGCCGAATGGAGAGTAGTTATTACCTGATTTAATTTTTCCAACACAGGTTCTTCAAAAACTGTTAGGTGGTCCAAAAAAATAGGTAATTGATTTTCCACTTTTTCTAGTAGAGTCTGAGTTATAAATAAGGCTTCGAAAACTCCAAAGTTAATATCCCTTAAAAAAGATATTTCTTCATTTTGATTATTCAAGCTGGAAAGAATATCGGAGCTGATTTGCAATAGGATTAAGCCCCTCTTCAAAAGTTTTTCCAATTCTTTCGTAGGGAGATTAGAAGGTAAACTAAACACCAACTGCCTTAACGCGTTTACTTCCTCTTCCAAGCGCATTAAAGCCATGCCAAGGGCAAACTCCTGATAACCATCCATTTATCTTTTTTAATTTAAAACTTCTGTTCTAAATGGTAAAAAAAATCGGAATAACAGTAATGGCTAAATGAGGATTTTTAAGGGGTCTACTTTCTTTAGTTCGGTATGTAGTTTCTTTCTTAAAATTTTTGCCTATGTACGATATCCACTTTTTTGAAAGGGACCCTTACGCTCCAATAAGACATTGCTACACCGTTCATAAAGTTCTTTACCATACCAAAAGTCCCTATCAGGAAATTTTAGTCTTTGAAAATCCCTTTTTTGGAAAGGTTTTAGTGTTAGATGGAGTTGTCCAGTTAACGGAAAAAGATGAATTCATCTATCACGAGATGTTAGCCCACGTTCCACTCATGGCCCATCCAAATCCTAAAAAGGTTTTAATAATTGGAGGAGGAGACGGTGGAACTTTAAGGGAAGTTTTAAAACACTCTTCCGTTGAAGAAGCCGTTTTAGTTGATATAGATAAGGAAGTAATAGAGACCTCTAAAAGATTTTTCCCAAATTTATCAAAAGCCTTCGATGACCCGCGGGCAATAGTTGTAAATGAAGATGGCTTTAAATACCTGCAAGATTACGAAAATGAATTTGATGTAATAATAGTAGATAGCACCGACCCGGTAGGTTATGCCTATGCTCTAACGACGGAAGAATTTTTCAAAATGGTTTTCAGAGCTTTAAAGGAGGACGGTATCTATGTAGGACAAAGCGAATCCATTCATTACCACCTCGATATAGTAAGAAAATTCCAAAACAACCTTAAAGCGGTATTCCCTATAGTGGACCTTTACACGGCCGTTATACCGACCTACGCCGGTTATTGGTGGACCTTTTCCATTGCAAGTAAAAAATACAACGTTAGAGAACCTAAAAGAGAAAAGAACTTTGAAACAAGATATTACTCCGAAGGTGTTCACAAAAGTTCCTTCCTATCGGAGGAACTTTACAAAAAACTTATAGTAAAAGGGGAATGGCTTTAAAAACTTTTAAAGTAAACTTAATCCCTAATGTCCAAAAATTATTTAATGGATATTAACAAGATCCTTCAGTACCTTCCCCACCGTTATCCCTTTCTTCTTGTCGACAGAATCCTTGAAATGGAAGTTCCCAAGCGGATAGTCGGCATTAAAAATGTAACTGTTAACGAACCCCAATTTACCGGACACTTTCCCGAGTTTCCCATATTCCCTGGAGTCCTCATACTAGAAGCAATGGCACAAGTCGGAGGAATACTGCTAATAGAGAGTCTCCAATTAGAAATAGGTAAATACGCTATCCTCTATGCGGGTGTGGACGAAGCGCGCTTTAAAAGACCGGTTATGCCCGGCGACACAATGGTTATCGAAATGGAAAGTCTTGTAATGAAAAAGAGACTATCCAAAATGAAAGGGGTTGTTAAAGTTGACGGCAAAATTGCCGCCGAAGCGGTAATTATGGCCTCAATAGTTGAAACAGAGAAGCTAAAAAACGGTTAATTGGTTGAAAGTTTTAATCTTTTTTCTATCAAAGGTATTTCCCTTTTAGCTCTAAGTTGCCCGCAGGCTCCGAAGACCTTTTGTCCTTTACTCCACCTAATTGTCGCAATAATTGCGCTATCGAGCAAAATCTTTTGGAATCTGTAAATTCTTTCCTCTGGCGGTCTTTCGTAGGGAAGTATCGGCGAAGGGTTAAATGGAATTAAATTAACCTTAAACCTTTTCCGGTAGGGTTTTACAAGCTTAGCGAGTTCCCTTGCGTGTTCCTCCAAATCGTTTATATCCTTTATGAGGACATATTCGAGGGTTATCTTTCTCCCTTCGGGCAGCGGATAATTTACTAAGAACTCCCAAAGGTCCTCAAACGGATTGCTCTCCGTAATGGGCATTATCTCCTTTCTAATCTCTCCGTTGGGGGCGTTTAAAGAGATTGCCAAGTTTACATGTTTGAGTATGGGATCGGAGGCCATTTTGCGGAGTTGATACAAAATTCCGCTCGAGGAGATTGTGAGCCTCCTTTTGGAAATATCAATCCCTTTTTGGTCTATAAAAATTTCAACCGCCTTTTTGAGGTTGGGAAAGTTGGCCAAAGGTTCTCCCATACCCATAAAGACGATGTTTCTTACTTTGTGCCACGGCTTGGGAAGTTCTTTTATATCCTTTTGCACCCAAAGGAGTTGGTCCACAATCTCCGCGGTTGTGAGGTTTCTTATAAGCCCATCTTTGGCGGTAGCACAAAATTTACACCCCACATTGCACCCTATCTGGGTAGATACGCAGAGGGTCCAATGGTCCTTTTCCTTTATGAGGACCGTTTCGACAAGATGGCCATCTTCAGTTTTAAAAAGGTATTTAACACTATCGGGGGCCTCTAACTTTTCGACCTTTTCCAAGGTATGGAATTTTGCATTTTCTTTTAACCACCTTCGGAGGTCCTTGGAGAGATTTGTAAACTTTTCGGGGTCGTCTTCCCACTTTTTATATATCCAATGGTAGATTTGGTCGGCCCGATACCTTTCAAGGTTGTTTTTTGTTGCCCAATCCCTTAATTCATTAAGGGTCTTTCCTATTAAAAGTTCCATTAAAGGAGAAATTTAGATTCTCAACAAAATTAGGTGAAAAAAACAATAGTTCTGTTAAGTATTGAATTACTTTTTTACATGGGTAGGTTCGGCCGTTCCCAACTTCCATAGGGCTACAGTTAATCCGCCTATCAAAATACCCATTACAACCGTAACGATGACTGCTCCAACCATATTTCCCAATTATAAATGGTTAAATTTGTAAGGTCAACAATTTTTGCAAATTTTCCCAAAGAATTTGAGTAAGCTATCCTTCCCTATAAAGGAGGTTTTAAAGGAATGAAGAAGTTATTAGCAGGGTTAGCCATTATAGGAGCGTCTGCGCATACACTGAATGCTGCCGATTTAGTTTGTGTAAATGGAGACAAATTAATCCAAGAATCGAATTACGCAAAGGAGTTAAAAAATCAGTTGCAACAAAAGGCTAAAGAGTTGCAGCAGCAAATTGCAAGTAAAATTAAAGCAATTCAAAATAAACTTTCTCAACTTCAAAAAGAATTGCAGAGCGGGGTTTTAACAAAGGAAGCTAAAAAGGCAAAGGAGGAGGAATTTATCAAGCTTCAGCAACAGCTTCAAATGTATCAGCTCCAGTATCAACAACAGTTAAGGGCTTACTTCCAAAGCGAATTTAAAAAGTTGAACGACCTAGTTCAGGCCGCCTTAAAGGCTTTGGCAAAGACGGAAGGTTTTAAAGCCGCAGCCAATTGTAAAGATTTACTTTATTACGACCCGTCGATAGATATTACAACTCAAGTCGTGAAGTTGGTTGATCAATTGGCTAAACAGGCTCAAATGAAAGAAAACAGTCAAAGGTAAGTTAGATTGCTTCCTTTAAAGCATCTAACTTTTCTATTTCATCTTTTTCTAAAAATCTCTCCGCAACATAGTCCGCTATATGTTGAACCTCCAACTTATTTGCATAACGGATTGTCCCTTCGTTGAGTTGCAATACGCAGCCGGGACAGGAGGTTAGTATCTTTTGTGCTCCCGTATTTTCGAAATCTTCCATTTTTCTTTTTAGAATTTTTTGGGATAGCTCGGGATTTTTTACCGAAAACATACCGGCAAAACCGCAGCAACTTTTATTTAGCTCTCCCTTTACAAATTCAACATCTCTATCTTTGGTTATTACCCTGTCAAAAGTTGCGGTGTTGAGCTTCATAGCGGTGTAGTAGTGGCAGGGGTAGTGAACGGTAATTTTCTCCTTCTTACCCGAGCGGAGCGAGGGGAGTTCTTTTTCCAAAATCTCCACAAGCTCGTAAACGGGGAAGGGTAGCTCGTAGTCCTCCTTAAAGGTTCCCCCGCCGGTAGGGCAAACCACAACGAGACCTTTAATATCGTACTTTTCCGCCAATTGGTAGAAAACCTTTTGATTTTTATCCTTTAGCTGTTCAAACATATCGGGAAAACCGCTGTAAAGGTGGGGTCCTCCGCAACAGCTCACCCCGTCGGGAACTATTACCTTATAACCCAACTTTTGGAGTATCCGAACAACGTTTTTCGCCGTTTGGGTGTAAAAGTTTTCATACATACAACCGGGGAAGAAGATAAAAGTTCCCTTTGCCTCTTTGGGTGGAAGAAATATTTTTCCCCTCAAACTTTGGGCGTCCGCTTTCGGTTTGGGAAAATATTTAACCGCCCCGGTTGGGAAAACTACCGGCATTGTGTCCTTTTTACCCAAAACGAACTTTGATATAACCGCTCCCGCCTTAAGGGCCCATTTAAAAACTTTAGTTCCTTGAAAGGTTAGAGGTTTTAAACCGAGGTATTTAATCCAGTCCTTTTTAAGTTCTTTATTTACTTTGTCCCTTACGTGGACCAAAAGCTCTTTATATTCAACTCCGTTAGGGCAGATATTTTCGCAGTTCCTGCAGAGGGTGCACTCGTCCCACCTTTTTGCCACCTCGGGTGAAAGTTCTAACTTTCCCTCTACCACCGATTTGGCTAAAAGTATTCTTCCCCTCGGAGAGTAGGCTTCGTCGTACTCAACTTGGTAGGTTGGGCATACCGTTTTACATAGCCCGCATTGGACGCAGGCATTCAGGGTATTTATATCTATTTGAAGCTTTGCTTTAACTTCTTCGGACATAAGGCTTAATTTTTGTTCCTTTTGAATGGGCTTTTTAGGTGGAGAAACATCTTTTTAATACTACCCTTTTGAGAAATTTTATGCTAAAGGAGGTTAAACAGCAAAGTTTAAAATCTTTTCAGCAATTCCTTCAGGTGTAAGTTCTAGCTTCATTCTCAACACCTTCTGAGGGCCGTGTTCCACAAACCTATCGGGGAGACCGATATTGATAACTTTTACCCTTTGAAGGAGTCCTAAACCGTTTAACTCCTCAAGGACGGCTGAGCCAAAACCTCCCTTCAAGGTGTTTTCCTCAACCGTTATTAGAACCTCGTTTTGTTCCGCCAATTTTTTTAAAAGTTTCCTATCGAGGGGTTTTATAAATCTTGCGTTAACCACGGTTGGAGTTTTGCCCACTTTTTCCTCTACAAGTTTCGAGGCTTCCAAGCACCAGCTTACCGCTATACCAACCCCCAGCAGTGCCACTTTAAGGTTGCCTTCTTTTAAAAGTTCCCAACTGCCGACCTCTATCTCTTTAAATTCCCTGTTGATTTCTCCGGTTAAACTTTCTACAACCGCCCCGCGGGGGTATCTAATTGCAAAAGGTCCCTTTTGCCACTTCAGGGCGGTATAGAGGAGATTTCTAAGTTCCTCCTCGTCCTTGGGAGCGGAGATAACCATATTGGGGACAGCCCTTAGGTAGGAAAGGTCAAAGGCTCCGTGGTGGGTAGGACCGTCCTCACCTACAAGACCGGCCCTATCGATAGCCAAAACAACCGGCAATTTCTGAAGGGCTATATCGTGGATTATCTGGTCGTAGGCCCTCTGCATAAAGGTGGAGTAGTAACAGAGCACCGGCTTTAAACCTTGGGTTGCAAGTCCCGCCGAGAATGTAGCGGCATGCTGTTCCGCTATACCGACATCGAAAAATCTGTCGGGAAATCTTTCCGAAAATTCGGTAAGTCCTGAACCCTCCCGCATAGCGGGGGTTATTGCCACTATTTTTTCGTCCTTTTCTGCAAGTTCGACCAACGCCTCGCCGAAAGCCTTTGACCAACTTCTTGAAGAAGCCTTTAG
>JALSNH010000223.1 GCA_026987085.1 Aquificota bacterium
TGTATTCCGGCTTCGGCTCGTGCTCCTCAACCTCCTTCCCCACCGGCTTGGGTTTATCGACGAAGCCTATAGCGGTGACCCTAAGATTGACGAATTCCACGTCATCGTCGAGCCTGAAACCGTATAGGGCTTCGTGCCTTTCGTGGAATAGCTTTTCGCTCTCCTCAACCCCCAGCCAAGGAACGGTTATCTCGTAGCTCTGCCCCTTGTATCTCAGATCCACAGCCTTGAATATCTTGACGTCGCTCATCTTTATAGATTCCAGAGCCTTTTTGGCCATACCGTCGAACTCCTCTTCCATCTCATCCTCTTTAGCCGGCTTGAGCCAGCTTTTAACCAAATCCACCCTCAAATCCGCCAGAAGCAGACCGTATGCTGAGAACACTCCAGCATTCGGAGGGATCACCACTGCCTTGACGTTAAGCTCCTCTCCAAGCTCCACCCCATGCATGGGCCCCGCTCCACCGAAGGCGAACATGACGAAGTCCCTCGGATCGTGTCCCCTCTCTACCGTAACCATCCTCAGGGCTTTGGACATTATCGTGTTCGCTATCCTTACTATTCCCCACGCGACTTCCGTGACATCCATCCCCAATTCGTCCGCGAGCTTACCTATAGCCTTCAAGGCCCTCTCCCTATCGAGCCTCATTCTGCTTCCGAGTCTTTCTTCCAACCTTCCCAAAACGAGGTTGGCATCCGTTATCGTAGCTTTATTCCCTTTCCCGTAGCAAGCTGGCCCCGGATCCGCTCCCGCACTTATGGGGCCCACTCTCAAAGCCCCACCCTCATCCACCCAAGCTATCGTCCCTCCTCCCGCGCTTACCTCCGCAAGATCTATGAAAGGGAATCTAACGGGATATCCCGAACCCTTAACGAGCCTTCCGGCGTGAACCTTTCCACCGACTTCGTATTCCGTCGTAACTTCGGGAGTGTGATCGACTATGGTTGAGGCTTTTGCGGTAGTCCCTCCCATGTCGAACCCTATGGCGTTTCTATCTCCGGTCAGTTCGGAGAAGAAGGCAACGGCAACCGCTCCAGCCGAAGGTCCGGACTCTATGAACATCGCGGGCTTTTCCACGGCCATCTCCATGTTCGCTATTCCTCCGCTACTCTGCATCACGTAAAATCTCCCCCTGAAACCCCTATTCCTCAGCTCCGAAATCAATTCGTTCAGATACTTCGACATCAAAGGCTTTAGGAAGGCGTTTATCAGTGTGGTCGAAGTCCTCTCGAACTCCTTATACTCCGGGTTCACCTCGTGAGAAGTCATGACTTCTATCCCGCAAAGTTCCTCCAAAATCTCCTTAGCCCTCAATTCGTGCTTCGGATTTACGTAGCTGTTTATTAAAGAGACCACGACGATATCGTATCCTCTCTCCCTTATCTTTTCGGCAATTCTCCTCAGCTCCTCTTCGTTTAGAGGAACCACAACATCTCCTTTCGAATTTATCCTCTCCTCGACCTCGAATCTATCCCTCCTCCTCACGAGAGGTTTCGGCTTTTCGAAGAAGAGGTTGTATAGCTCGGCCCTTCTCTGCCTTCCTATCTCTATTACGTCTCTGAATCCCTTCGTAGTTACCAAAGCGACCTTCGGAGGTTTAAGATGCTCCTGACCTAAAAAAAGGTTCGTTCCCAACGTAGTCGCGTGAACGAGAATCTCAACGTTTCCTAAATTGATTCCAGCCTTTTCAATCGCATTTAAAGCGCCAACCGCCGGTCTTTTAGGTGTCGTGAG
>JALSNH010000224.1 GCA_026987085.1 Aquificota bacterium
TCGGGAATGGCACGGCCTATAATAACGGACATCGCATAGTCGAGGTAGGATTGCTTAGCCTCCTCCTCTATAGGGACCTTTATTATCTCTTCGGACATGGTATTATATTATAACTTACACTTATAACAAATATAATTTGCCTGCACCGGCAAAGTTATTATTCCGCGCGAAGCGCGGAATCTACTTCTTTATAAAGTAAACTTTCCTGATGTTTGAAAGAATTATCGAAAAACTTTCTAAGGAAGGATTGGACGGTTTTCTTTTCTCCTCACAACCTTCCGTTTTTTACCTTTCTAGGTTTAGGTCAACCCACGCTTATGTTCTTTTAACGGATAAAGGAGATAAAGTCCTAATAACCGACTCCCGTTATATTTTGAAGGCAAAAAATGAATTGGAGCCCAAAGGTTGGATTATTGAAGAAATTACCTCTCCTCTTTTTGAAAAATTGACCGAAATAGTTTCCAAATATGGTGTAAAAAAAATCGGACTTGAGGAGGAAAGAATAAAACTGAATTTCTACGAGAGGTTTAAGTGCGAAGCTACCAAAAAGGGTATCAAAACATTTCCCTACTCCGGATTTTTAGATGAATTTAGAATGGTAAAAACTCCTGAGGAGATTTCCTTAATTAAAAAGGCGGTTGAAATTACCGATAAAGCCTATTTAAATCTCTTAGAGTTTTTAAAGGAGAACCGATCCTCAATAGTTAATTTGAAGGAAAAAGACCTTCGTAGGTTTTTAATTTGCGAATACCTCAAAGATGGGGCGGAGGGAGAAAGTTTTCCTTCTATAGTAGCCGTTGGAGAAAATTCGGCAATTCCGCACCATGAAACTTCGGATACAACTTTAAAAGAAAATAATCCTTTGTTAATAGATACCGGTTGTGTCTGGAAAGGATACTGCTCCGACTTTACCCGAACTATTTTTATAGGTAAACCGGATAAGGAACTGTTAGAAATTTATGAAATTGTTAGGGAGGCCCATCTAAGAGCGGTAGCTTCAGCCAAAAAAGGTAGACCTATAAAGGAGGTCGACCTGGCAGCAAGAGAGTATATTGAAAGTAAAGGTTATGGAAAGTTTTTTAACCATTCTACCGGTCACGGTGTAGGTATTGAAATACACGAACCTCCTAGGGTTTATAAAAACGAAGAGCTTCTTATAGAGGAAGGAATGGTTTTTACCATAGAGCCGGGCATTTACATTCCGGGAAAGGGAGGGGTAAGACTCGAAAATATAGTGGTAATAGAGAATGAAATTGCTCAACCTCTTTCCAAGGTTCCTTTGGATTTAATAATTCTCTGACCGTCTTCCTTGCAATTCTTTTTTGAAAGTGAAATCAATAAAACCTCATTATGAAAAGGTATAGCTTTGTAATCGTAGGTGGTGGTCCCGCCGGTTTAGCCGCTGCTGCAACTTTGGCGAGCGCAAAAGGTCATTTACCTTTTATGGAAGATAAAACCATTTTGGTTGTGGATGAAGGCAATAGCGACCTCAATAGGGCCGTTTTAAGAAACTTTCCCGCCGTTGAAGTTGGAAAATCCGGTCCCGAACTCTTAAAGGAAATGAAGGAAAGGGTTAAAAGTTTTGACAACGTCGACCTTTTAGAGGATAAGGTAATTTCTATTACCGGGGAAGATGGAAATTTTACCGTTAAAACCGAGAAAGGTGAGGAGATAAAGGCGGAAAAACTCATTTTGGCTACCGGATTTCATAAATTTGACATTGA
>JALSNH010000225.1 GCA_026987085.1 Aquificota bacterium
ACCTCTATACCTTTGAGGTTGGACATAAGAACTCTCCGTATTACCCCTAATAGTGTCACTCTCACCTACAGGAGAAATTTGCTTTCTTAAAGTTAAATTTTCAGGATTTCCCAATTTTACCGGAACTTCGGTTAATGTTATTCCGGAAATTCCATTTTGGCTTTGAATCTGGCTATACTTATAAGAAGTAAACGCTCTTCGGAAAATGATAACCTTAAGTTTTTTAATATCTCCTTGGAACTTAGCTTGAGATAGAGCTTCAGATAGTTTTAGTCCTTGGTGATAAGGTAAGTAATAAGATTTGTCAATTAATCCCGTTACTTCTATCGGAGGATATATAAATTTCGGGAAAAACTTTATTGTATCCATCCTTTGAATTTTAATGTCTTTCTTGCCCGTTAATATATCTATTGGGGCAAACTTTATAACTTTTTCAAGCTCAAAAGTCTGAGGGTTCCTCCTCTCTATCTCGGCATAGTAGAGGTTTGTGTTCTTAACAATAAAGTTAGAATTTAGAATACTAGAGAGTCTTTCTCCCTTTTTGTAGGCATAGACCCCCGGATACTTTATAGTTCCTTCTACCACAAAGGCATCTTTAACATTACTGAAATCAACGCTTTTTACATCTCCAAATTTATAGAGAACTATTTTATCTCTTGGCCTTAACTCTAAATCCTGCTTTCCTTCTAAGACATCAATAGGAGAAAAAGTTATGTACTTTGGAGTGGAGCCTAAAGGATATCTCCTCTCTATAAGACCAAAATACATATTTGAATCGGGTAAAAACATATCTTTCTTCAGCAAGTTAGAAAGCTTCATACCTTCTTTATACTCGTAAACTCCCGGATAAGCAGCATAGCCACTAACCATTACAGCATTTTCAGGAACATCTAGAATAGGTCTTATTATTACCAAATCACCGTCTTTTATTCTTTGAGACATAAAAGTTTCATCGTCAAGAGAGCCTTGAATTAGTTGGAGAAATTTATGATTTTTATACCTTTGAACTATAACTCTGTACCTGTAGCCTGAAGGTAAAACTCCTCCTGCCATCTTCACTAAATCTTTTAAAGTCTCTGTTCCCTTTATCTCATAAATGGCAGGTATTTTAACTGCTCCCCCTATCCCTGCTACCTTCCCTATAGGACCGACAAAGATGACATCCCCGTCTTGTAGTTGCAGGTCAACAGGCTTTCCTTCAAGAAGGAGTTTATAGAAATCTAAATGTATTCTCTTTATTCCTTTAGAAGTTCTCCTAGTAATTATTACATTCCTTAAAGTTCCCGTCTTTTGGATTCCTCCTGCCATAACAAGGGCATCTATAACTGTGTTTACCCCTGTAACGATCACCGCTCCAGGATGATTTACCTCACCAGAGACATACACAGGAAAGGTCCTTAACTTTCCAAGCGTTAACTTCACGTTTAATCCTAAAGATTTTGATATTAACTTCTCCGCTTCCTTTAAAGACATTCCCCAAACATAAAATACTCCAAACCCTGGTACGTAAACTTTGCCCTCCCGGTCAACGGTTAACTTAATTACAGGAGGTAAGTTTAAGT
>JALSNH010000226.1 GCA_026987085.1 Aquificota bacterium
AGGGATTACAACCGCGATGGTGATTCCTACAACTGGAGAGTATTTTTAACTTTTTCCGTTTTCGGAAGAGCTTTAAATGCCCTACTCGCGGGAGGCCGTCAATGAAGAAAAAAAAATTTTTTTCTTCTTTTAATTGGAAAATAATAGGAGAGTTAAAAACCAAACAGGGAGATGTTTGGAGACTTTTTAGAATCCTTTCGGAGTTCGTTCAAGGTTTTGACCTTTTAAGTGAACTTGGGCCTTCGGTTACCTTCTTCGGAAGTTCACGATTTACCGAGGATAACCCTTACTACCAATTGGCGAGAAAAACAGCCTATCTCTTTGGAAAAGAGGGTTATACCATAATTACCGGTGGCGGACCCGGTATTATGGAAGCAGCTAATAGAGGAGCTTATGAAGCCGGCACCGAAAGTGTTGGACTCCAAATAGATATCCCTCAGGAGGTAAATAAAAATCCCTACCTTACAAAGGGTTTGGTTTTTAAACACTTCTTTGTTAGGAAAGTTATGCTTATTCGCTACTCATTGGGTTATATAATTTTTCCCGGCGGGTATGGAACCTTTGATGAGCTTTTTGAGGCCCTCACTTTAATGCAGACCAAAAAGATGTATCCCTTTCCGATTTTACTTTTCGGTTCTGAATATTGGAAACCTTTAGAAAAATATATGCGTCATGTTATGGTTGAATTTGGAACTATAGATGACGACGATTTAAGTTATTTCCAAATAATAAACAGCCCGGAGGAAGCTCTGGAAATTATTAACCGTTTTGTGTTAGAAAGAAGTAAATTTCTCGGAGAGGAATTTTTTCTAAACTACAAATTTCGAGAGTTTGTTGAAAAACTAAAGTCAAAATATGGGGAAGTTTAAAAATTGATTTTCCTTTTGATGGTTCTATTAACCGGTAAAGGAATTCCTTAATAAGGACTGAAGTGCCAAGGTATAGCTCTTTAGGAAAAGCTTAAATTCTCTTATTTGACTACAATTTCCAATTTACTAGAAATCTTTCCTTTTGGAAATTACAACTTTTCCCTTTAATGGGAAAACTTTTTGTGGTTCCAACACCGATAGGAAACTTAAAAGACATCACCCTAAGGGCGTTGGAAGTTTTAAGAACCGCCGATGTTATAGCCTGCGAAGATACAAGGCAAACTTTGAAGCTTTTAAACCACTACAACATTAAAGGGAAAAGGTTAATCTCCTATTACCAACCAAAGGAGGAAGAAAAATTACCTCAAATTTTGGAACTTTTAAAGGAGGGTAAAACGGTAGCTCTCGTTAGCGATGCGGGAACGCCCGCCGTTTCCGACCCGGGTTACAAGCTTATTAAAAAGGTTATAGAGGAAGGTATAGAGTTGGAGGTTTTGCCCGGGCCCTCCGCGGTTATTACAGCTCTGGTCGGTAGCGGTTTACCCACCGACCGGTTTCTCTTTTTAGGTTTCCCACCAAAAAAGGGTTTGGAAAAATTTTTCGAACCTTACAAAGGTTTGGAAACCACATTTATCCTCTACGAGTCTCCCCACCGACTTTTGAAAACTTTGGAGGTTATCAAAAAAGTTTTTAACAATCCTCCAACTGTAGTAGCAAAGGAGCTAACAAAACTCCACGAGGAATTTATTCGTGGAACTACCGAGGAAGTAATTGAATATTTGGAACGAAATCCCGATAAGGTCAAAGGAGAGTTTGTAATTCTATTTAGACCTCAA
>JALSNH010000227.1 GCA_026987085.1 Aquificota bacterium
GGTGAAAAAATACAATAAATGTATGTTTAAAACTTTTTACAAAACAGTTAATATTTGTTCTTTCATGAGGAAATTTTTACTAGTTACTACGGCTCCGGTTTTAATTTTCGCTTCGAATCAAGGAAAAGAGCATATAAATGTATGTCCTTCTACTCAAGTTGTTGCAAAGAATCTTTCAAATATATTTTTACTACCCAATTTGAAGGTTATAGAAGTTAAAAAAGCTCCTATCAAAGGTTTATGTGAAGCGGTTATTAAACTAAACGGTGAAAAATTACCTTTATATGTTGATAGTAGCGGAAGATATTTACTTCTTGGTTCTGGAAATGGTTTAAGTCAGATAATAGATCTCCAAACTAAGGAAAACTTAACACAAAAGGAAATTCAAGAGCTTAATAAACTTTCGCAGGAAGAAGTTAAAGCTCTCGACAAATATGTAGCCTTTACCTACGGTAAGAAAGGTAAAGTCGTGTATCTTTTTACCGACCCCGAATGTCCGTTTTGTCAAAGGCTTGAACCCACCCTTAAAAAGTTAGCAGATGAGGGTAAAATTCAAGTTAAGGTAATACTATTCCCTCTACCGTTCCACCCGCACGCTAGAGAAAAAGCAGTTGCTATAGTCTGCCACCATATAGGTTGGAAAGGCTTAAGAGGTTCCTACTGGACAGATGAAAAAATGAAAAATCTCTCCAAATGGCAATGTAAAGAGGGCCAAAAACTTGTAGAGGAAAGTATAAAAATAGGCCAAAAATATGGAGTTAGCGGAACGCCTACTATGATTACCGAGGAAGGTAAAAAGGTTGTTGGGGCATTACCGGAGCCTATGTTAAAAAAAGAGCTAGGAATCAAATAAAGGAAGAAAATAGGCTTTTCATGAGATTTTTAAAAAGTTCCCTTTTACCCTTTTTAGGTCTTGTAAGTCTTTCGGTAGCTGCCCCCTCCTCTAAAAATGACTCCCAAGCTTACAACGAATATTTATGGTTTAAAGTTTTTTCCGATGTTTATGTAATTGCGAAAAACTACTATGTGGAACCAATAACTCCCAAACAGTTAATCATCAATGCAGCAAAGGGAATGTTGGAAAAGTTAGACCCTTACAGTGAATATTTCACAAATGAGGAGCTCAAAGAGTTTGAAGAGGATACCTATGGCGAATTTGGAGGTATTGGTATAGAAATATCAATAGATAAAGGAAGACCTATTGTAGTTGCCCCTATTGAGGGAACTCCCGCCTACAAAGCCGGTTTGAGAGCAGGGGATATTATTGTAAAAATCAACGGGGAGGACACCTACGGTCTATCTATCCTCGATGTGGTAAAAAAAATTAGGGGAAAACCGGGAACGGAAGTCAAATTGACTATCTATCGCCCTGAGGAGAATAAAACCTTTACCGTTGCCTTAAAAAGGGCGGTAATACATGTAAATCCCGTTAAGTGGACTCTAATTAAAGAAAAAAATGGCACCATAGGTTATGTAAAACTTGTCCAATTCCAACCTAACGCTGCGGATAAATTGAAACAAGCTCTTAAGCAGATACTAAAAAATAAAAATCTTAAAGGCATTATTCTCGATCTGAGAAATGACCCTGGAGGATTATTGAGCCAAGCTGTTGCGGTGGCGGACCTCTTTTTGCCTCCCAATAAAGTTGTGGTTTCGATAAAAGGTAGGGTGGAAAACGAAAGTTTTAAAACTAAAGAGCCGGCCCTTGTTCCAAAAAATGTAAAGTTGGTTATTTTGGTGAATAGAGGAACTGCATCCGCTTCGGAAATAGTAAGCGGGTGTTTACAAGATTACAAAAGGGCTATTTTGGTTGGTGAAAAAACCTTTGGAAAATTTAGGGTTCAAAACTTAATACCGGTTGAAAATGGAAAGTTTGGAGCTGTAAAAATTACTACTGCTTTTTATTACACTCCTAAAGGAAGAATGTTGGATAAGAAGGGTCTCACTCCGGATATAGAAGTAAAGATGACAAACGAGGAGTGGAAAAAACTATATGAAGTTATTCGTAAGGAGAGAATTGAAAAGAATATAAGCTACTCCCAGGTAATCCTACTCCCTAAACTGGATAGACAGTTAAAGGTTGCTATTGAGGTTATTGAAGGAACTTACAAACCCAACAAGGAAAAGAAAAACAAAGTTTCTACACAGAAAAAGGTAAAGTAGTTTCACTTTCTTTTCTCCTTTAAAGGTTTTAACCTTAAGTAATTTAATGATTAGGGTTTTTATAGGTTTTTTTACATCTCCGGTTGTGATAGAAAAATCCTCCCGTTTAAGGGAAGAGGCTTCCACATTTCTATTCGGAAAGTGGACCCAACCGCAAAATTTGCATATTACACTTCAATTTATAGGTAATGTAGATAGAAAAACCCTTTCGGAACTGTTAAAAACTACCCAAGAAGTTGCGGAAAGTTTTAGGCCTTTTAAAATAACCTACAAAGGTCTTGGGGTGTTTCCGCACCCAAAAAGGCCAAGGATTCTTTGGGTAGGTGTCGATTACGGTAGTGGACCTTTAAAAAGGTTGGCAAAGGTTGTAGAAACTGCCAATAAAAGGGTGGCCAATATCCGTCCCGATACGAAACCTTTTCATCCGCATGTTACTATATGCCGAATAAAATCTGTTGATAACAGAAAACTTTTCGGTTTAATGAAAAGATATCGCAATTTCATCTTTGGGGAGGAGGTTGTTAACAAAATAGCGGTTATAAAGAGCACCCTAACTCCAGAAGGACCTATCTATTCTCCTATAGAAACTTTTTATTTCTCCGCAGAGAAAAACTTTTAAGCACTCCTTTTAAATACTTTCTTTCAAATAAGGTCAATAGGGAGTATTTAAACTCTTTTTCCTTTTTATCTAAAGAAAAGAAGAAAAAAGAGAAATTAGCAACCGTCAACGTCTTCTACAATAATGCAGGATGCAGGGCATTCGTCGGCAACTTCTTTGATTTCGTCAACATTTTCGCAGAAGCAACCTTCATTGTTTTCGCCAACGGTAGCGATACCATCACCTTGGTCTTGGAAAACTTCGGGAATTCTTTCATAACAAAGGGAGCAAGCTGTGCAAAGGTCCTGATCAATATGAACTTTTACACATGCCATAGTTCTTACCTCCTCCTAGTTTTTGATGGAGAGCAATTATAGCAAAAAGAATCAAAAGTTTGCGATACAAAGAAAACACTTTTAGCCGTCATAATTGCCCGCCTGATAAATGTTTTCATCGGGATTGTAAGGTTTGCCGCCCCAGGGTTTTTTTCCATAAAAGGCGGTGTTCTCATCTTCTATTTCGGTAAATACCGCGTGGGAGGTATTGACCCTTCTTAGGTCGCTTTCTATAAACTTAACATTCTGAAAGTTGGATTTTTCTAAGTTGGACCCTTGAAGGTTCACATTTTCAAATACCGAATCCTTTACAAGAGCAAATCTGAAGGAACTTTTTTTCATAACACACTCTTTAAAAATAACGCTTTCTAATTTTGCCTCATCGAAGTTGGAAACGTTTAAAAAAGCTCCGTTGAAGTTTACATTTTTTAAATGGGCTCCTCTAAAATTTGCCCTTTGAAGAAAGGATTCGTTGAAGGAACAATTGATTAATGTAGCGCCGGCGAAGTTTATTTCAGGAACATAGGCACCGTCAAACGAGCAATTTATCAATGTTGCACCGGCAAAATCGGCGGCGGTCATAGATGTATCGTTAAAGTTGGCATTTTCTATGGTTAAGCCTCTAAATTTTGCAAATGTTAAGTCTAAACCTTCGAAATTACCTCCCTCTCTAAGGATTTTTTCAATATCAACCTTTCTTGGCATTATTTCCTCCTCAATCTTCACCTTTTAAAGGTTAGGTTTTTTCCCGTTTCCTTTCTATGGATAGCATCAATATAAATGGATTATTAATTGACAAAATGCATCATTATAGCTATAATCTCCCGCTGCTATGGAAAAATGCGAAAAAAGGCTTGAAAAAAGCTTAGAAAAAATTTCTGAAGTTTTGGAAAATGCAAGACAGCTTTTGACTTTTTCGGAAAAAGATATTGAAATTTTAAAAATTAGGAAAGACTTACTAAAATCTTGGAGCGATGAGATAATAGAGGATTTTTACGACAACCTACTTAAAAGTAAAAAGGCGCGAGAAATTATAGAGAAGAACAATATAAACTTAATTAAACTTAAGCAGGCAAATAAAGAATGGTATGAGCAGATAGTATCCGGCAATGTTGATGAGAAATTTTTTAAATACTCTTTCTATGTAGGGTTGCTACATATCTATTACGGTGTGGATAACCACTTAATGATTCTTATGGCCGACGTTTTAAGAAGGAAGTTTTTAAAGCTCTGTTTGGAAACTTTTGATGAAGAGGAAGCTTTTGAAGTTTATCAAAGTTTTAGCAAAATAGTTGCCGCATTTGTAGGTATGACTGTTGAAGGTTATGTTTTTATGCTAACGGAGGCTTTGATGGATATTTTAGGAATGAAGCCCAAGTTGGTTGATAGGTTGTTAAAAATGGAACTCAAACAGGCAATTCAATATTTCAGAAAGAATCTGATTTAATAAAACTTACTGTTCAACTCCATGCTGTTTTATTTGCGAGTTTAATTTAAAAAAGGAAAATTCAAAAATTAGCAGGTTAAAAATTATTTGGATTTTTCATCTTTATCCTTTACTCGGCCGGCAACCTTTAAAGGCAACCCCCAAATTTTGGTAAAGAGTTTACCAGCAATATGGTCGAAAGCATCTTTAGGTGAATAGGTCGCCAAATCTTCAACATAGAGAGATTTTGGAGATTTTCTACCTACAACAAAAATGTTTCCTTTATAAAGTTTTAAACGAACATCACCATTTATATCTCTAGCAAGGGTATTGTTGAAGGCATCCATAGCTTCCCTCTGTTTGGAGAACCATAATCCGTTGTACACTAAGGTTGCATATTGGTGTCTTATATGTTCTATGTGATAATGGTAAGTAAACCTTTCCGTTGTGAGTGAAAGAAGTTCATCATAAGCCTTATAGAGGATAAAGGCACCGGGAGCCTCGTAAAGTTCGCGGCTCTTTATACCCACCAAACGGTTTTCTACCATATCGACCCTTCCCACCCCATGTTTGGCACCTATTTTGTTAAGTTCCTCTATAAGTTGGTATAGTTTTTCAAACCTTTTGCCGTTAACCGCTACCGGTGTTCCTTCCTCAAAGGTTACGGTTATATATTCGGGCTCGTTGGGGGCATCTTCAGGATCAACGGTAATTTGCCAGGCATCTTTGGGCGGTTCTTGCCAAATATCCTCTAAAACACCCGCTTCTATGGAAACTCCCCATAGGTTTCTATCTATTGAGTAAGGTTTTTCTTTGGTTACAGGAACAGGTATACCGTGTTTTTTAGCATATTCTATCTCCTCATCACGGGATTTGAACTCCCATTCTCTTACAGGTGCCAAAACCTCTATATCGGGTGCCAGAGCCCAAGCGGAAACCTCGAACCTTACCTGGTCGTTTCCCTTACCCGTAGAACCGTGGGCTATATAATCGGCACCATATTTTTTAGCTATCTCTATAAGTTTTTTGGATATTAAGGGCCTGGAAAGGGAGGCTGTTAAAGGATATTTATTTTCGTAGAGAGCCAAAGCTCTTAGAGTGGGAAGGCAATATTCGCGGGCAAATTCCTCCCTTACATCCTCAACAATAGCCTCAACTGCCCCAGCCAACTTAGCCTTATCCGGTATATAATCAAGCTCTTCCCCTTGTCCTACATCGGCGGTATATGTAATTACTTCAAAACCCTGGTCGGTTAACCACCGAACTATAACAGAGGTATCTAGACCTCCGGAGTAAGCTAGCACAACCCGTTTTTTAGTCATTGCAAGGTTTGTTTATTTTAAAGTTTCAACATCTTCCCTTCTTAAAGTTTGTATCTTTTCCATCGTGCGTGACTATATAAGCTTATTGATGCGGGTGTTTCAAAAAACTTCGGAGTTGGCAAGTTATATAAATAAGCTAAAAAGGGAGGGTAAATCGGTAGGTTTTGTGCCCACTATGGGTTATTTACATGAGGGGCATCTTTCCCTCGTAAGATGTGCAAAGAGAGAAAACGATACAGTTGTTGTCTCCATATTCGTAAATCCTACCCAATTTGGGAAGGGTGAAGATTTTGACCGATACCCTAGAGATTTGGATAGAGATTTGAAACTCCTTCAAAAGGAAGGAGTGGAAATAGTGTTTGTTCCTCAAGTTGGAGATATGTATCCGGAAGGTTTTTCCACTTTTGTGGAGGAAACAAAACTTTCCCGTAAATGGGAAGGTGAATTTAGACCGGGACATTTTAAGGGTGTTTGCACGGTAGTTCTCAAATTGTTCAATATAGTTAAACCCGACAGAGCTTATTTTGGAGAAAAGGATTTTCAACAGCTCAAGGTTATTCAAAAAATGGTTAAAGACCTAAATTTGGATGTGGAAATTGTAGGTTGTCCAATAGTTAGAGAAGAAGATGGTCTTGCTATGAGCTCCAGAAATGTTTATCTTTCAAAGGAAGAGAGGGAACAGGCAACAGCTATATATCAAAGTTTTCAACTTGCCCAAAAATTGGTAAAAGAAGGTCTTAAAAACCCACGTGAGCTGGAAAAGAGAATAGTCAACTTCCTTAAGAAGTTTCCTTTGATAAAGGAAATAGACTACGTAGCTATTGTAGATGAGGATACCTTAGAACCGGTTAAGGAAATAAAAGGGAAAGAGAGAATCTTGGTAGCCGTAAGGTTACCTTCCGCACGTTTAATAGATAACTGGAAATTGGAAATTTAATTTTTCTTTTCCAATAACTCTAAAGGTTTTGCCTCTTCCGGAACCATATTGGGAATGCCGTCAATAATTTCGTAGTAAACCTTGCAACTGTTGCATATTAAAACTTGAAATTTTTTATCGTAAACTAAATCTTCCTTACATTTGGGGCAAGCTAAAATTTTTAAAAGTTCCTCTGCAAGGTCACGGTTTTTGTTAAGCATATATTGTCAAGTTTAATACAAATCAAAGTTTTTCTGCAAAGACTTTTGAACCCATTCAAAGGTTTTCCTCCAAAAGAAATACAGACTTTTATTCCAACTTTTGGAGGTGCCGTTATGGTTTTTGGACTCTTTAAGAAAGAGGAGCTAGTTAAACCTATTTCGGTTCACGAAAGCGTTAACTATATGTACAAAAAGGTTCACGAAGAGGGCCTATCCAACGTTGCGGACCGTTTCGAAGCTATGGAAAAGGTCCGCTGTAAGTTCTGCCAACAGGGTATTTCTTGCCAACTCTGCTCTATGGGACCCTGCCGTATAACTCCGAAAACTCCCCGAGGTGTTTGCGGTATCGACGCCCACGGAATTGTAATGAGGAACCTCCTTATTAAAGCCAATATGGGATTGGCCGCCTACACCTACCACGCCCGCGAAGCGGCTTTAACCTTAATAAAAACCGGCAAAGGAGAAACCCCTTTTACTATTAAAGATGAGAGTAAATTAAAACTTTTAGCCCAAATAATGGGGGTTGACCCCAACCAACCGACCGACAAGCTTGCCGTTGAGGTGGGCGAAAGGTACCTTTACTATCTGGCCGAACCTACCGAATCGACCTTGGTCGAAAGACTCGCCCCCGAAAAAAGGAAGCAAATTTTTAG
>JALSNH010000228.1 GCA_026987085.1 Aquificota bacterium
AAAGTTTCACCTAAAAAACATAAAATTTCACCTAAAATCCAAGCAATGATTATGTAAAATACCCACCCTACAGTAGGTAATTCATTAAATTTAAAACTATCCCTTCCTATTTGAAGGATATTGCTGTTATGAATTTCCACAGACGGGTCATTTATTCTTATATCAGCAATAGGGATTTCTATGGATAACTTCCCGTTCTTGGGAGGACTAAAATAGAAATTACCGGGTAATTGAATGTTATACCAGTTTACATCAGGATTTTGGATATTGAATTTAACCTTTGCAGGAATTGTTTCGTTATCTACCTGCTGAATAACTATACCATTACCCAAAAAGATATGAGAAAAAATCTCCACTGCGGGGATACCTACAATTAAAACCGCAATAACCCTATAAAGGGCTATTTTTAAAAAGTTCCCTAAAGCGTCCATAAAGGATATTTTTAGAGAGTTTTAAAACTAAACCGGATATAGAGTTATACTAAAACTTTCACTGCAAGGGCAAATATAAATTGAAAAATGGCAAATAAGAGAGATATAAGGTTCACTTTTAGCTTGGTTTTAGCCTTTCTAAGGACTAAATAAAAGAGTATTGGAAAAGTAAACAAAGGAAATAAAAATAGTGCAATAGAAAAGGCAAATTCTTTAATAATTTTTTTTCGGTGCGGTTTATAAAAGTAGGGAGAAGCTAAAGAGATAGAGTAGGAATTGCTCTTTAATATATAATTCACATCGCCTTTGGAGCTAAAGATTGTTATTTTTTTAAGAGTCAAAATACCGTCTTTTCCCAATTTTGCGTTCATTGCAGTTCCTATTTCGTTTCCGAATCTAATAACAATATGTTTAAATGAATTTCTTTTCTTACTTTCAAAGTAAACGGACAGATTTTCTGTAGAAAAAAATGTTTTGGGAGGAACTGTGAGCAGAATTTCTTCGCCAAATTTGAACTTTAAATACTTCGTTAAGTGGGAAATTTTTTGGTAGTTAACAAAATATGAGGAAAAAATGCCTACAATCGAAAGGAAAAACAGAGCTATATAAAGCTCTTTTAAAAGTTTTTTTTCCGAAAAACCGAACGTATAAAGGACGTGAAAAAATCTAATCTCTTTTAGTTGATAAATAAAGAAAGCCGTTGAGACTGTAAGGGAAAAAGCTAAAGACAGGAAGAGGGAGTATATAGAAACCATAAATAGGTAAGGAACACTATATTTGGCCGGAAGAGCAAATATTAAATAGGCTGTTGAATAGAGCTGGCTGGTAAGTATTAAGATACCGAAAAGAAGAGAATAGTAAATAAGTTGTTTTGAAAACTTACTAAATAAGTAGCTTCTTAAACGCATTAAACATTAAATCTGAATATAACAACATCACCATCTTGCATGATGTAATCTTTACCTTCCAAGCGGGCGGCTCCCGCTTCGCGGGCTCCTACCCATCCTCCATATTTAACAAAATCGTCGTAAGATACTACTTCCGCTGCAATGAACCCTCTTTCAAAATCGGAATGAATTTTTCCAGCAGCTTGGGGTGCTTTGGTTCCTCTCTTAATGGTCCAAGCCCGAGCTTCTTTTTCTCCGGCAGTAAAGAAAGTTATTAGGTCGAGCAACTTATAACCTTCTTTTATAACCTTGTTAAGTCCCGGTTCATCTAAACCGTATTCCTTTAAAAGTTCTTTTCTTTCCTCTTTTGGGAGCTGTGCTAGTTCAGCTTCCAACTTTGCCGATACAATTACAACGGGAGCGTTTTCTTTTTTAGCAAATTCTCTTAACTGTTTTACGTATTCATTTTCGCCACCATTTTCCAAAAGGTCATCTTCACTTACATTGGCTATGAACATTACAGGTTTTGTTGTGAGTAAAAATAGCTCTTTCGTTGCATAGCTCCAAACTTCTTCGGGAAGTTGCAATTTATACCTTCTTAAAGGTTCCAAGTTTTCAAGGATTCCTTTGAGTGTTTCCAATTTCTGAACTTCCTCCTTAGCTTCCTTTTTTCCTATTTTTGCTAGTTTGGCAACCTTTTCCAACCTTTTTTCTACGCTTTCCAAATCTTTAGCTATTAGTTCGAGATCTATAATTTCCACATCTCTAACTGGATTAACGCTACCTTCAACGTGAACAACATTTTCATCGTCAAAACATCTTACAACCATTCCTATAGCGTCTACTTCCCTTATATGGGCCAAAAACTGGTTACCTAAGCCTTCTCCTTTAGATGCTCCTCTAACTAACCCTGCGATATCTCTAAATTCCAAGTAAGTTGGTGTTATTTTTTGGGATTTTTCAATTTCTGCAATTTTTTCCAGCCGAAAGTCGGGAACGGGAACTTTTCCTATATTAGGCTCAATGGTACAAAACGGGTAATTTGCAGCTTCCGCCTTTGTACTTTCCGTCAAAGCATTAAACAGTGTTGATTTACCTACGTTAGGTAAACCTACTATTCCAAGAGAAAATCCCATTACAAAGCTTTTAAATTTAACTCCAAAGGAGTTTTCTTCTACTTTTAGAGGAAAATTTTGATAGATGCCAATAAGGTTGGTTGTAGGTCTTGGAAATCCGGGAGAACATTATAAAAATACACGCCACAACATAGGTTTTACAGTTATTGACCACCTAACAAGGCGGTTGAAAATAAAACGTTTTGAGGAATGCTGTTTTTCCCATCTGTATAAGAAGACTATAAATGGCCAAATTCTTTATTTGGCAAAACCTCAAACATATATGAACCTTTCAGGGATAGCGGTTAAAAACCTCTTGCAAGATTTAAACCTCTTACCTGAAGAGATTTTGGTGGTTCACGATGATTTGGACCTCCCTTTGGGAACAACAAAGTTGAAATTTGGAGGTTCTTCAGCAGGACAAAAGGGTGTTGAAAATATTATCAAGGAGCTAGGAACTAAAAACTTCTACCGATTGAGAATAGGAATAGGGAGGCCTAAAGAGAAACGGCAGGTTGTTAAATATGTCCTTTCACCTTTTGATTCTGAACAGAAAGCAATTATTCAAAGAGCAATAGTTAAAGCGGGGGATTGTATTTTAAGAGCTATTACCGAAGGAATAGAGATGGCTATGAACTTTTGCAATAGAAACGATTAAAAGCCTTTTAAGATAGAGGAGCTTATGGTAAAACCGTCGGTTGAACTGTTAACTAAGGAAGAAATAGAGAAAATGAGGGTAGCCAACAGAATAGTTGCGGAGGCTCTAGAATATCTAGGTGGCCTAGTAAAACCCGGTATCAGTGCTTGGGACCTTGAGATAGCTATAAGAGAGTGGCTTCAGAAATATTATCCAACTGCGAAAGCAGCTTTTTTTGGATATAGAGGCTACCCTGCTTACCTTTGTGTGTCGGTAAATGAGGAAGTTGTTCATGGAATACCTCGCAAGGAAAGGGTTTTAAAGGAGGGGGATATTGTCAGCATCGATTTCGGCGTCGAATATTATGGTTATTACGGTGATAGTGCAAAAACTTTTCCTGTAGGAGAGATTACAAAGGATATAAAAAGACTTTTGGAAGGAACGGAAAAAGCTTTGGAAGAAGCTATAAAGCAACTTTATGAAGGAAATCAACTCGAAAATGTTGCAAAAACTATTTACAAAACCCTAAAAAAATATAGGTTGTTTCCTATTTGTAAATACGGAGGTCACGGTATAGGTAGAAAACTCCATATGGAGCCTTTTGTAGCGAACTGTCCCGGAGTGGGTCCCAAGATAAAACTTAGAGAGGGTATGGTTTTGGCGGTAGAACCTATGGCAGGTTTGAAAACTTCAAAAACTAAGGAACTTTCCGATAAATGGACAGTAATTACTTGGAATCGAACTCCAGCAGCTCATTTTGAGCATACGGTAGCAATTACCGAACATGGTCCGGAAATTCTTTCTAAACTTGATTAATTTTCCCTTAGTTTTCCAATTAATATCCCTATGTAGGGGATAGTTATTAGAATTCCGTAGAGTGGGTTTAATGAAAGCTTGTTTACAAGTGTTTGGTAGAAAACCGTGAAAAGTATAAAGAAAATTGTTAATCCTCCAGTTTTAAATAAAGGGACTGTAGTTTCCTTGATATCTGTTAGTTTAAATAAACTTAAAAACAGGTATAAAGGAACCCAAAAGCTTAAAAAGATTAGTAATAGTCTTTTTTCCAATTCCCAAAGATAGTATGCTTTGTTAATATTTAGGGAAGTTGCTTGGTTGATTAACTTATAAAGTTCTAAAAGTGAGAAAAAGGAAGCCTCTTTTACCTTTAAAAGTTTCCTGTTGTATTTAAATTCCAACGAAAGTTTTTTTAATTTATCTGTTCTATTTGGAAAGTATCTAACAACATTTTTAGTTGAAATGAGTATCTTATTTCCTTTAAACAGAAAGGAGGCGGTAGGTATTTTTGAAAACCAAATAATGTTGTAATTTCGATCCGCTTTGAAAATATTTCCATCAAAGGCTTTTTTTTCATGTACATCTACCAAGCGGAAGTATATAAAAAGGTTTTCCTTACTACGGTACCAAAAATTCTTTACGATTCCTTCTTGTATAGGTTTATTTTTACTTTCTAGGTAGGAAATTCGATTTATATAGGCCGCCCGGGGATAGGCAAACTCAAAATAAAGAAAATTCAAAACAGTTATAAAAAGGGAAATTGTTAAAAAAGGTATTAGCAATTGTTTTGATGAAATTCCCAAAGTAAAAAAGGTTATGTTCAACTTTTTTCTTATTAAGAATAAGATTGTCCAGGCGATTGCTACGCCTACTCCTAAAGGAAGTAGAAATGCCAAACTTAGGACTATTGCGGAAATTGTATAAGAAATCAAAATAGAAATTTTTACAATTTTTGCTTGATTCAGATAAAAAGTTATACCCGCCAAACTGAGGAAGGTTAAAATTAATAGAAAAAACAAAAAGATGGAGTAAAGAAGTTTCTTTATTAAGTATCGGTAAATAAGCGGCATTTCTTTTAAAAAATACTAGAGTAGGTATGCTCTTTCGAAATTTTATTTATTTATCAACTATATCACTTTTAATAGTAAGCTGTGGACATAAAAAACCTATTCAACCGCCTTCTCCGCCGAAGGCGGCGCAATCTTTAAAAAATAGAAATTCTTCAGGTCAAAGTTTACCGATAGGTAGCGGTGGTTATATGGTTGCCGATGGTGGTTTGATAGTTCTCTATTGGGATTTTCCTACCAAAGTGGATTACTCCCTTATCTATAAAGGGTCCGCCCTTGTAGGTAAGGCTGATGGATATACCTTCCTTGTAAAGGAAGCTATAGAGAAACCAACCACTTTTAGGGTTATTGGAATTAAAAACAACCAAAAAGTGGGTGAGGTTGTTATAAAAGTTTTCCCTTAAAGTTCTTCCAAATTAATTCTACCTTCGTAAATTGCTCTTCCTACAACCACTCCCTCTACAACACCTACCAACTTTTTAATATCCTCTACGGACGCAACTCCACCGCTCGCTAAAATGGGTTTTTTTACTACCTTTTTTAACCTTTTGTAGGGTTCTACATCGACTCCTTCTAAAGTTCCATCTTTTTCAACAACCGTGTAGAGATATCCCCATAAAGGTTTATTTTCATAGCGTTGGGCAAATTCCTCGGGAGTTAGATTTGAACTTTCGAGCCATCCTCCTACTGCCACTTTTCCACCTTTTGAATCTAGAGAAAGAATAATTTTGTTTGGATATCTGTTTATCATTTCTTCAAACAGTTGAGGGTTTTTTATAGCCAAAGTTCCCACTATAAGGTAGTCGATATTTAAATCCTCCAAAAGTTTTTTAAAAGCTTCTTCTGTCCTTATTCCTCCTCCAAACTCTATTTCGCAGTTAACGGTTTTTCTTATTTTCTCAACTACAGGTAGATTAACCGGTAAACCTTCCTTAGCACCATCTAGGTCCACTATATGAATTCTTTTAAAACCCAGTTCGGCGTAATATTTTGCCGTTTCTATAGGATCGGTTGAGTATTCGGTGATTTTAGAGTAATCTCCCTTTAAAAGCCTAACTACTTTTCCATCTTTTAAATCGATGGCCGGTATTACAAAATTTTTTAGATTCTGCATTAATTTTAATGCATCTTAACAAGGTTAAATTTTAAAGTTGTAAGATACTTAGTTTGAACTTCTCAAGTAAGAATTTTTTTGTGAATACTTAAGAGTTTTTTTTAATCCTTACTATGAGCCTCTTTCTCAGAGCCTTAAGATATTTTCCATTAAATGGATTTGGTAAAGGTAAAAAATCTTTTTTTGGAAGAGAAAGAAAGAGTTAAAACTTTAAAAGATTTGGAGAATTTCAGACAGACCTTTTTGGGTAAAAAAGGTTTGGTTTCCCAACTTTTTAAGGAACTTAAAAACATTCCTCCCGAAAAGAGAAAGGAGTTCGGTAGGGAAATAAACCTCTTAAGGGAGGAGATAGAAACCTTTATCCGACAAAAGAGCGAGGAATTAAAAAAACTGGAGTTGGAACAAAAACTTAAAAGCGAAAGGATAGACCTTACCCTTCCGGGCGATACGGTGCTGCCCGTAGGTAGCAAACACCCCCTTTCCGCCGTTATAGAGGAGATAACAGAAATCTTTAAAGGTATGGGTTTTACCGTTGAAACGGGGCCGGAAATAGAGAGGGAGGATTACAACTTCGATATGCTCAATATTCCCAAGGAGCACCCCGCAAGGGATATGCAGGATACCTTTTACGTTAATAGGAAGGGATACCTTTTAAGAACCCACACCTCACCGGTTCAAGTTAGAACTATGCTAAGTAAAAAGCCCCCCATTCAAATAATTGCCCCGGGAAGGGTTTACAGACGCGACGACGACCCGACCCACTCGCCGATGTTTTTCCAAGTTGAGGGTTTGGTGGTTAACGAAAAGGTTAACTTTGCCAATATGCTCTGGGTTTTAAGGGAGTTTTTGCAAAAGTTCTTTGAAACGCCCGTCCCGGTAAGGTTTAGGCCGTCCTACTTTCCCTTTACCGAGCCGAGCACCGAGGTCGATATAGGGTGTGTAATTTGCGAAGGTAGAGGTTGCAGGGTTTGCAAAGGAACCGGTTGGCTCGAAGTTTTGGGAGCGGGAATGGTCCACCCCAACGTTTTGGAAGCCTGCGGGATAGATACCGAAAAATATAGAGGTTTTGCCTTTGGCTTGGGTGTAGACCGCTTTGCGATGCTTAAATACGGAATCGATAACATTAAGCTCTTTTACGAAAACGATGTAAGGTTTTTAAAACAGTTTGCCTCTCTTTAAGCAGTTTCTAAATTTCCTTATGAGGAAAATAAAGCAAAAAGGAGGTAGAAGATGGCTAAAGTTATTGGATACGCTCGCTTGGAGCAAATTGTAAGAAGGGCTGCGGGTATCGACCTTCAAAAGAACAAAACCGCCCGCGTTATCGACATGGTCGAAAAGAAACTCTACGACCTTTTAAAGGTCGGTGAGGAAAATGCCAGCTACAACGACCGTCAGGTCATTTGGCTCTCCGATGTGCCTCTAACTTTGGGTTTCAGGGAGTCGATGAGAAAGTTCCGCGAACTTGAAGAGGAGGTTCCCATAGAGGATATTCTTAAATTCCTTGCCAGCAAACCGCCGCTAAAGTATCCCCTCGAGGCGGAATTGGAAAATAAACTTCCCGAAATTG